>JAJDAB010000168.1 GCA_029262095.1 Candidatus Hydrogenedentota bacterium | reverse complement strand
AAACTTCAACAGATTGACCATCACCACGGGCTCTTCCGGTAATTTCATAAAGGCCTGAATTTGTTCCGGAGTCGGTTGCAAGGCGTTCAATTCCATAGTCTGTGCTCCCACCGCCGTGTTGCCCGCGAATGCGGCCGCCAGCGCCGCGAGGCCTGCCGCAGCGCCAGTTGTACCCATGAACTCACGTCTCGTGTCTTGCGTGTTGTCGTCGCCCATTGCTTTTCTCCTCGTTGCGTTCGGGCTTCGTTTTCAATCTTGGTGAACTTGTATTCAGCTTGCAGGAGCTGCCAACCCTCCAGCCAGAAATGCTTTAAGCGTTCGCGCGAATTGGGCCAAATCTTCTTGAGGCCCTTCACCGTCCCATTCCTGCGTCATAAACTTAGCATTGGAGAGAGACTGCAACATTGTATCAATCATCATCGTGATTCGTATTTCCAATTCGGCTTTCGGGGCGATCGGACACGCTTCAACGAGCATGCCTTCCAGACGTTCGCGTATCTCTGGAAAATGCTTGCGCTCTTCGAAGAGATGGAGGCCTGTTCTGTCGGATTGAAGTCGCGCGACGAATCGCAGGAACCGTCGTCCGGCGTCACCGTGCTGCTTCAACAAATCTATCATCGGGTCAACAATGAAATTCACAACATCTTGAACGGAAGGAGATCGGCCTGACCGATCAAACTCAGACATCAATTCAAGCCGCCGAAGACTTGGAATCCGACCGTAACGCGCAATCATCGCCTCAATCAACCCGTCGCGCGAGTTGAAGTGGTAGTGGAGGGCGGCCGGGTTTGCTTCCGCCTTCGCCAGAATAGCGCGTATCGAGACGCCGTTGACGCCGTGCTCAGCCATCATGATTTCCGCTGCGTCTATAATCGCGGTCTTTGTATCGTTCATTGTTGTTGTCGATGTCGGCACGAGGGGGATCTCCGTAAGTCCGCCGGACAATACGCGACTTGATAAAGAATTTCAATCGAACGATTTAATCATTTGCTTCATTCAAGATCAGGCTCCATTCTTGGCCTTTTATAGGGCTGGTGCATTAGAAATGATGGAGAGAATCCAGAGAGCAATAGGTTAATATCGCCTCTATGTGAAAGACTCGGCATCGAACTCCCGATTATGTGGGTGGGCAAGAACTGCCGTAGTCTCAAGAACGAATGGATCAATGCCTGGGCGAATGGTCCCGTAGAACCGTTGTCTATGCCGCTTCAATTTCTCGTATCGCAACCCGCTCTCATGGATGCCAAACCGGATGTCCCGCGTATTCAACCAGTCATGGTCGGCCAAGTCAGTGGACTACTGAACGAAATCAAACCCGCTCGCCAAGTCGTTGAAGACATGGCAAATCAGGCAACGGAAGTGTTGTCGCGTATTGCTTGAACATTGCAAGTTCCCAATGCTGGACCGTAGACTCAGCGATTCGGTTGAACCAACGCAAAGTGAGACACATCGACTAAGTGCTTCGCTCGTAATGCAATTTCAACGAAGGAATCTTCAAATGCCGGCCGTTCGACACGCTTGTTTTTTTCTTGGCACAGTGCTCGCTTTGTCCATGGCCAATATTGCTCACAGTCAAGCCCTAAATGTCGTGGCGCCATCTTCAAAAATTCCTGATACGGGCCTTCACGCCGTCCTGTTGGGCACGGGCATTCCCATTCCGAATCCGGCCCGCGCGAATGCGTCCACACTAATCGTCGCCGGCGGAAAGACGTTCATGGTCGATACCGGCCCTGGAAGTCAGGAGCGCCTAGACGAGAACGGTTATCGTCAAGTCGATTACGTGTTGTTCACGCATTTTCATCTCGACCACTACGGCGACTTAGACCGCGTGCTGTTCGGTCGGGGAGCCGCCGGCGCTGAGCGCCCGCAGCCGGTATTGGGTCCCAAGGGCACGAAGGATGTGGTGGGCAAGGTGGTCGAATCTGTCGCCATTGACGAAAAGTACCGGCTCGAGCATCACGGCGACCATTGGTCAAATCAAGCCATGCATGCGACCGTTCAAGAGTTTGAGCCCGGGGTGATATTCGATGAGGACGGGCTCAAGATCACGATGTTCAACGTAAACCATAAGCCGGTCGTTCCGGCGGTTGGTTATCGCTTCGATTACGAAGGGAAGTCCATTGTCGTATCGGGCGATACGAAAAAATCCGATAGCCTGATCGCCGCGGCGCAGGACTGTGACCTGCTCATTCATGAAGCCATGAACGCCACCCTCCTGAATGCCGCGCTGCCCGGCCTCAAACGCAGAAATCCACGGGGCGCTGCAATGCTGGAAGACCTGATGTCGCACCACACCTCCGCGCAGGAAGTCGCGGAAATCGCCAAAGCGGCCAACGTGAAAAAGGTCGTGCTCACCCACCTGGTACCGAGCATTCCTCCACAGGACGCACCGGAGACGATGTTCGTGCGTGGGATGTCGAAAATCTACTCCGGCCCGATTATTGTCGGTCGTGATGGCATGGCATTTACCGTAGAATAAGAATTTAGGCTCACGACTACCGCAGGTGTTCGAGTGTCAACTAGAGTTGCACCAGCAACGTACATCTTAATGATCGCGGCATTGTTTGCGATTTTGGAGTCCGCTGTCGCGGACAATGGTCATCCGTCGGGCCATGCGATCATCCAGCGATTCGTGGACGTGTGCGGCGGTCGCGAGGCGTATGCGAATATTCGGAATCGCGTGATCGTTGCGAAAGTAGATTTGCCCGACCATGGAATGGAAGGCGAGCTGGTCGAATTTTTTTGCCCGCCGGACTATCGACGCGTGATCGTGGTCGACGACTATGATCCGATCGTCATTGGACTCACAGGCGGAAATCCCTGGCGATGGATTTCGCCCGGCGAACGGTCGGCCATGGACGATGCGTTGGCCACCGACACGAAACGTCACGGACAATTAAATCCGTTTCTCGATTGGACCCGTGAGTCGGGCGAAACGAACGTCACTGGTGATTCAACCATCGATGAGGACGCGTGTTACCGCGTCGAAATTTTGCCGGTTGAGGGGTCGCCCCTATTGGCCTTCTTCAGCAAGAAGACGGGGCTTTTGCGCCGCATCGACGATCGGGCGGCAAACATGTTTCGTTACTACGATGACTATCAGATGGAGGGTGGCGTCCTTATACCGCGCAACGTACGCATCGACGCCGGGATGATGGGACTTGATCTCGATTTCGTTAGCATTGACCAGAACATTGACCTGAAGGACTTCGGCGTCGGGGATTTGTTTCAGACGTTCAGCCAAGAGCGCATCGACGCGATACTTGGCGTGACGCCGAACGGTTCCCTGCGCGGTTCGGAGAAGTGACACCACGTCGCCCAATTCGCTAAGGTAATCGCTCAAGTCCGTTGTCCACGAGCGTCTTGCAGATCGCCTGGACGACAAGAACCACGGCTCGGGAGAGAATGTCTATGACTCGGATGTATAGAAACGTTGTCTGCTTCTTGCTGCTCACGATGCTCGTCGGCGCGGCGTTCGCTAATGAAACGGCGCTGGACCGGTACATCGCGAAGCCGGACGATGCGTACGCTTGGAAGGTGAAGTCGACGATCGACGGCGATGGGTACACCGCGCACGTATTGCACTTGACCTCACAACGTTGGCGCTCTGAGAAAGAAGTGGACCGAGCGGTTTGGACGCACTGGCTGACAGTCATCAGACCAGACAAGTTGGAACATGACACCGCGATGCTCTACATCGGCGGGGGCGCGAACGGCGATGATGCGCCGAGCGAAGTATCAGACCGGCATCTTGACCTTGCACTGGAGTCCAACTCGGTTGTCGCAAACCTTGGCATGGTTCCAAATCAACCGCTCTTTTTTGCCGATGCAAAAGATCATGGGCGATACGAAGACGACCTGATTGCGTATACCCGCGTGAAATACATCATGACGCATGATGAAGAATGGTTGGCGCGGTTGCCGATGGTGAAAAGCGGCGTACGGGCGATGGACGCGATTCAGGAATTCTTCGCGAGCAAAGAAGGCGGTGAAATCGATATCAACGCATTCGTTGTCGCGGGGGGATCAAAGCGCGCATGGACGACGTGGCTGGTGGGCGTGATGGATGAACGCGTCGACGCAATTATCCCGCTGGTGATTGACGCGCTGAACACGGAAGCTATCACCCGGCATCACTTTGCGGCGTATGGATTTTTCTCGACCGCGTTAGGCGATTATGTCAGGCACAGTTTGTATCCCAGTCTCTTGGGGACGCCTGCGTTGAATGAAATCCTGGAAATAGAAGACCCTTACATGTACCGGGACCGGGAACGGCTGAAGATTCCGAAGTATGTGATCAATGCTTCTGGCGATCAGTATTTTCTTCCCGACAATTCGCAATTCTATTTCCTGGAAATGCCGGACGAGAAGCACTTGAGATACGTGCCGAACGCGAAACACAACCTCGCGGGATCGGACGCGCGGGAGAGCATGCTGGCGTTTTATCAGTCCATTCTCCACGATTCCGACCGGCCGACTTTCACCTGGGAACTCAAGAAGGACGGTCCCATCGTCGTAACGACGTTGGATAAGCCGCTGGAAGTAAACCTGTGGCAAGCGAGCAATCCGGACGCGCGCGACTTTCGCTTGGACACGATCGGGAAAGCTTGGACGAAGACACCGTTGCGCGGCGACGGAAACGAATACTTCGCGCAAGTCGATAAGCCGGAGAAGGGCTATACCGCTTTCTTCGTCGAGCTCGTCTTCGATAGTGGATTCGAGACACCGTTCAAATTTACGACAGACGTCAACGTGATACCCGACATTTTGCCGTTTAGTCTGGATGGCGTGACTGAAATCGAATTGAGATAAGCCGACTCGGCTTGAAGGACTTTTCATGTCTCGCACTTTTTCGCCTGGCCGCCGTAGTTTTCTCAAGAACGCAGCCGCCGTTGCCATGCCGATGATCATTCCGGCGAGCGCCTTGGGCAAAGACGGGGCGATCATTCCGAGTGAACGCATTACAATTGGTTGTATCGGGGTCGGCAATCGCGGTTCAAGCAATATGCGCGCGTTTCTCGAGGCACCGGGCGCGCAGGTCGTCGCGGTCTGCGATGTGGATCGTGCACATCGAGAGCGCGCACGCGAGCAGTCGGAACTGACAGACGCGAATTCGTATCTCGACTACCGCGAAATCCTCGCGCGGGACGATATTGACGCGGTGTCTATAGGGACACCGGATCATTGGCATGCGATCAATACGGTCGAAGCGGCAAAAGCGGGCAAAGACATCTTCTGCGAGAAGCCGGTGTCATTGACGATCGCGGAGGGCCGTCAGATGGCCAATGCGGTTCGCGATCACGATCGCATTTTGCAGGTCGGCACTTGGCGTCGCTCGCTGGAACCCTGCCGTCGGGCATGTGAGCTGGTTCGCAATGGCTATATCGGTGAACTGCATACGATTGAATGTGGGGTGCCGGAGGGGTATCAAATCCGGGGTGACTTTCAGCCGGGGCACCCGACAATGCCGGTGCCGGACGGTTTCGACTATGACCGGTGGCTTGGGCCCGCGCCGGATCAACCGTATACGCCGGGTCGATGTCACTTTAATTTTCGGTGGTTGCTCGACTATTCGGCCGGCTATATCACGGATTGGGGCGCACATTATTACGACATCGCGCAGTGGGGTAACGGAACCGACGATACAGGGCCGGTTCGCATCGCGGGGCATGCGGAATTTCCGCGTGAAGGCCTTTATGATGCATCGGTAAAACACTTGATCGAATATGAATACGCGAATGGTGTCCGGCTTTTGGCATTGACGAGTAGTGATGGATCGAAACACGGCATTCGCTTTATCGGTAGCGAGGGTTGGATTCATGTCGAGAGCAATACGATCACTTCAGCGCCGGACTCGTTAGCGACAATCGAACTGAATGATAGCGATACCCGTTTGTACACGAGTGACAATCACCTCTATAACTTCATCGATTGTGTGAAGAAACGCAAGACGCCCGCTGCGCCTATTGAGGTGGGGCATCGCTCGGCGTCGATTTGTCATCTTGGACATATTGCGACAACGCTGAAACGGGAATTGCACTGGAATCCCGTGAAGGAAAAGTTTACCGGCGACGCCGAAGCGGATGCGATGCGTGATCGACCGAAGCGCGCGCCTTGGACTATTGCGTAACCTTACGCCCGTTACAAACGTGGGCTACGTAGCTCCCGTTTGTAACGGGAGATGGGAGTTGGATCGAACATGGATTTTGCAATCCCGGGAGACATTCAAGCCAAACTCGATGAGCTTGATGCGTTTATCGATTCGACGATCAAGCCACTGGAAGCGGAGAACATCCAGTATTTCGACTATCGTCGCGAACATGCGCGCACGGATTGGGATAACGATGGGCTTCCGCGTAAGGAATGGGAACAGTTGTTGGGCAAAATGCGACAGCTCGCGGATGATGCAGGGCATCTGCGGTATCCGCTACCGAAAGCGCTCGGCGGCTCCGATGGCACCAACCTTGGGATGGCGATCATCCGGGAGCATCTCGCGGCGAAAGGGTTAGGTCTTCACAACGATCTGCAGAACGAAACATCCATCGTCGGCAACTTCCCCACGGTATTCATGATGAACGAATTTGGCACGCCGGAACAGAAGGCCGAGTTGATCGAGGGGATGATCACGGGCAAGAAACGCTTGGCGTTTGGCCTGACGGAACCAGACCATGGATCGGACGCGACGTGGTTGGAAACGACTGCGGTGCGGGATGGCGATGATTGGATTCTGAATGGACTCAAGCGATTTAACACCGGCATTCATTCCGCGACGCACGACATTATCTTTGCTCGATCGTCGGGTGAACCGGGCGATGCGCGTGGGATTACGGCGTTCATCACTCCCACGGATTCGGAGGGGTTCAAGCCAACGTTTTTTCATTGGACATTTAACATGCCCACGGACCACGCGGAAGTTGAAATTAAGAACGTGCGCGTGCCGGACTCGACGATAATGGGCGAAGAGGGCGCGGGGCTGGCGGTCGCTCAGCGTTTCTTACATGAAAATCGGATACGACAAGCGGCATCGAGTCTCGGCGCGGCGCAGCACTGCATCGACATCGCCGTTGAGTATGCAAATAAGCGAATAACGTTTGGCAAACCATTGTCGACGCGGCAAGCGATTCAAAATCCGTTGGCGGAATTGCATACGGAAGCGGCCATGTTGCGATCGTTGATCCGTCAGACTGCGTGGCATCTCGACCAGCAACATCATATGGAAGTGTCAGATCAGGTGAGCATGTGCAACTACCGCGCGAACCGGCTCTGTTGCGATGCAGCAGACCGGGGCATGCAAGTTTGCGGCGGGATGGGCTATTCGCGACACATGCCGTTCGAGCACATTTTCCGTCATCATCGGCGGTACCGCATCACAGAAGGATCCGAGGAAATACAGATTCGCCGCGTTGCACAGCGGTTGTTTGGATTCGGACGTCCCAAGACCTGACGCACGCAACGATGATCGATCAAAACGAACTGTTGCCCAAGTTGCGTCGCGTCATTGCGGGCGCGTTTCCCGGCGCACCGGAAGTCGCCAATTTCCGTCGTCTCTCTGGCGGTGCAAGCCAGGAGACCTGGTCGCTGGACGCGGAATCGAATGGGAACGTGACCGGCCTCATTCTTCGGCGTGCATCGGGGAGACGCCCGGGATCGAGTGCTGGTTTTGGGCTCGATACGGAAGCAGCGCTGATTCAGGTCGCCGAAGACCACGGCGTACCTGTGCCGCATGTGCATCACGTATTGCAACCCCATGACGATATGGGCATGGGCTTTATCATGAACCGAATCAAAGGCGAAACCATCGCGCGAAAGATTTTGCGCGACGCTGAATTCGATGCGGTACGTCCCAAGCTCGCCCGGCAAAGCGGAGAAATCGCGGCTAAGGTTCATGCGATACCGGTCGATGCGTTGCCGGAACTACCGCGCTTGGGTGCGGCGGAACAGCTCGCCCAATACCAAGATATGTACGACAATTTCTACTATCCGCACCCCGTGTTCGAGTATGCGTTTCGCTGGCTGGCCGACCGGGTGCCTGCGGACACTGATGCACGCTGCGTACACGGGGACTTTCGCCACGGGAATTTCATGATTTGTCCAACGAACGGGATTGTCGCAGCGCTGGATTGGGAGCTTGCGCACACGGGCGACTCGATGGAAGACCTCGGTTGGATCTGCGTCAATAGTTGGCGCTTCGGCAATATCGACCAACCGGTCGGTGGCTTCGGCCCATACGAAGAACTCTTCGCGGGTTACGAATCCGTGAGTGGACTACCGGTCGATCGTGATCGCGTGAAGTATTGGGAAACCTTTGGTTCGTTGAAATGGGGCATCATGTGTATGTCCATGTACTTCACGTTTAACTCCGGGTTGGACCGATCGATCGAGCGCGCTGCGATTGGGCGCCGGTCCTCGGAAGCGGAAATCGACTTGATGCGGCTATTGACGGGTAGTCCGAAAGGACTTTGAAAACATGCAAGACCAACCGACAAAGGCCGAACTCATCGGCGCGGTCGAAGACTTTATGCGGAATGTGGCGATGAAGCAGCTCGAAGGCCACGCGCAGTTTCATGCCCGTGTAGCGGCCAACGCGTTGGCCATCGTGAAACGGGAAGTGGAACTTGGCCCGGATCAGGAGACGGCTGAACTTGGTCGTCTTCGCACGTTATTGAGTGAAGACGGCGATCTAGAGACACTCAATCGGGAACTTTGCCGGCGTATTCGAAAAGGGGAGTTCGCTTTGGACGATGAGGGCCTGATTGCGCACCTTTGGTCGGTCACGCTGGAAAAAGTGGCCATTGACCAGCCGAAGTACTCCGCATACCGCAAAGCAATCGGCGAGCAGACACAAGCAACGAAACAATTGTAGCTGAGAGTAAATATGTAGGATATCCGAGCGGCAGCACGTATTTCTGAACAAAGCCAATCTCAATCAGCAAGACGGCTGCGAATACGGGAGTCGCGTTGCTTTCGGTCCATTTCAACGCCGCGACGGCAAGCGTGCATCCCACTGCAGCTCCAGCCAGATCAGCGGCATAGAGCCGATTGACGGCCGACGGATATGCTG
Organism: Candidatus Hydrogenedentota bacterium; assembly: GCA_029262095.1. Classification (GTDB taxonomy): domain Bacteria; phylum Hydrogenedentota; class Hydrogenedentia; order Hydrogenedentales; family SLHB01; genus JAJDAB01. The sequence continues at coordinate 3,674 of JAJDAB010000168.1, read as the reverse complement.
CGAGCGGCGCAGCAATTGCAATACCACTGAGTAAGAATGGAATGCAGATGACGGCGTAGTATTGCAGAAGACCGATCGAGAATCTCGCCGGTTCAGAAAACATGATAATGGGATCAATCGGGTTTCGACCGAGATATGCAAGGCCTAAAATTAGCGTCAACCCAGCGGCGACAGCGGAGAATCCCGCAAGCCGCTGCGGGTTCTTGAGAGCGCGAGGGTAAGCGACCAGAAACGAGCCAGCTGCCCCGAAGCTGAGCAGCGCCGTACTAATGGTCAGATAGGCGAGGTGATACCAAATTGTAAACGAGAATATTCGGGTTAGCAGGACTTCCGACATAAGGACGCCCGCGGTGCAGACGAAAATGCCAGCATAGGCTAACCATGGGGCAGCGGGATCAGATGATTCATGCGGTGTTCTGCCGACCATACTCATCCTTGGTGATGTTCGAAGCATTCGCCGCGGATGCGCGAATAACCAAAAGAAGCCGAAATTGTATCGGCACGATGGAAGCACTTCAAACCGGTCAGGCGGTCGTACAGTGACGATAGAGATTTGACACGCTATAGTAGGGTTCGGTTCGTCGAATTTGGGATTGCGCGGTGGATGAAAACCTGTCAGAATACTACCTTCCGGTAAGTCTACGGAATGGGTTCGGGCTGTGTTTCTCGTCAAAAGTAGAGAGAAGATTCATGACTATTATAGTCGGTAACGATCCAAGAACTGTGTCTGCGGTAACGGTGGAATCGCTCACGATACGCGATGATCTCGCCGAACGGTACAAGGATATCTATACGCCGGACGCGCTGGAAGCATTGGCAGCGCTGGCGAAATTCAATCCGCGTCAGAAAGCGTTAATGTCAAAGCGAATTCAACGCCGCAACGACCGCATCAAGAACAAACAGCCGATCGAGTTCCTCGATCCGAATGACACGATTCAGGGCACGAACATCAAAGCGCAAGACGCACGGGACGGGAAGTTTGAGGGCGCACCGGTGCCGTCCGACTTAAAACGTCAGTGGATCCAAGGGACAGGGCCGGCGGCAAAACCAAACGCGCCGGTCGAAAGCAGCATCCGAAACGTAGCGTACGCGTTACTCTCAGGCGCGGACGGCTGGATGTTCGATGGCGAAGACGCGTTGGGTCAAATTGCTTCGATGTCGCTGGACAACCAGCGCAATCTCAAGCTTGCTTACAGTAAAGACAAAGTATTTATGAATGCGGCGGAAGGCGTCGCAAAAGAAATGAACAAGTGGAGTAAGGAGTTCTTTGGCAAGAAAATTGTCAAGGACTGGAAGAAACAGCTCGACTTTACAACAAAGATTTTTCGCTGTCGCGGCCTGCATCTGGATGACCGGCATGTTCGCGACGCGACGGGCGTGGCGATGTCGGCTTCGATTGTCGATCTTGCGCTATACGTGGTGAACAATCACCGATCGTTGCGCAAGGCGAAATCGACGATTGTCCTCTATCTACCGAAGATTCAGACGGCGGAGGAAGCCGCGCTCTGGAACGATATGTTGACGACGCTTGAAGAGCATCTTGAGCTCCCGGTGGGCGCGATTCGCGTGTACGTGCTCGTTGAACAGTTGGAGCAGACATTCCAATTGATGGAAATCCGCGCGGCATTGGGCAAACACTTTGTCGGATACAACACAGGCCGCTGGGACTACATCAATAGTGTCGCAGACGCGATGTGTTGGGACGAGGATTTTGTCAACCCAAACATTGAATCGATCGCGATGACGTACGGCTACATGCGAATCTATGAAGATCGTGTGCGCCGTGCGGTGAATACACCGGACAGAAACGGCAAATGCGCATTGTGGCAAGGCGGCATGGAACCCAACATTCCGGTCGGCTCGAAGAAAGGCGTGGCCAGCAGCATGGATAAAGCCGTTGCTGGCGCGCAACGCGAACAACGCGAAGGCGCGAGCGGTAAGTGGGTTGCGCATTGGAAAATGGTGCACATCGTTCGACCGGTTTGGGAAGAAGTTGGCGACAAAAACCAGCTCGGTCGTAAGTTCCCGCCACTGACCTACACGCAGAAGGACGCTGATGACCTCGTCATGTTGGAGGACGCGCCGCGGACGATTCGCGGCGCACGCAATCTGTTGAGTGTGGGTCTTCAGTATGGCAACGCATTTGCACAGGGATTCCAAGCGGCGGCGTTGAAACCCGCTGATTTCTTTGATGACGACGACATTTTGTATTTGATGGAAGACGCGGCCACCGGCGAAATACGGCTTAGTATTTTGTGGGAATGGATTCACAAAGGTGCGACGCTAACAGAAGATGATCCGGAAACAGGCGCAAAAGCGGGCGATGTCTTTACCGTGGAGCTATTCGAACGACTGTTGAACGAGGAGTACGACAAACTCCTGAAAGCGAAGGACAAAGACGTTCACGATGATTCCAAAGCGACTACTGTACCCATCGCACGGGAAATCGTGAACACCTATGTGCTGGAAACTACAAAGATTCCATGGTACATCGACTTGCTCAACATCAATTTGAACAATGAGAAACTGGGCGTCGCGAATGCGCGTATCCGCCGATATGTGGATGCGTTTAACGCGGACGGTACGCGCATTACCGAAAACTTGGATTTCAAACTGCCGGTAAAACGGACCGGCGCCACTGGAGACGACATGAACACAATGGATGCCGAAATCGCGGAGATGAAGGCGTGGTTCGCGAAGCCGCGATTCAAGGAGATTACGCGTTTATACAGCGCGCGCCAGGTCGTGGAGCAACGCGGCACAATCCGAACCGATTACACCGTCGCAGCGACGGCAGCCGCCGAATTCTACGACCGACTACGCGAACTGTATGCGGAAGGGAAATCGATTACGACTTTCGGTCCGTATTCACCGGGTCAGGCGGTCGCGATGAAGCGGATGGGCATTGAAGGCATCTATTTGGGCGGATGGGCAACGTCAGCCAAGGGTTCGATTACTGAAGATCCCGGGCCGGATTTGGCGAGCTACCCGCTGAGCCAAGTGCCTGAAGAAGCAGCTCCCATCGTTCGGGCCTTGCTCACGGCAGATCGAAATCAACGCTATGCCCGGGCGAAGATGAATGAGGTAGATCTGGCGGAAACGCCGGTCGTTAATTATCAGCCGTTCATCATCGCGGATGCGGACACCGGACACGGCGGCGAGGCGCATGTACGGAATTTGGTGCGCCGGTTCGCGGAAGTGGGCGTACCGGGATACCACATTGAAGATCAAAAGCCGGGCGTAAAGAAGTGCGGACATCAGGGCGGCAAAGTATTGGTACCGCAGGACGAACAAATTAAGCGCCTGAATTCGGCGCGTTTTCAATTAGACATCATGCAAGTGAGCGGTATCATCGTTGCCCGCACCGACGCGGAAGCGGCGACCTATTTGGACGGGCGCAGCGATGAACGGGATCAGCCGTTCATCCTAGGCGCGACGAATCGCAATCTGCCGAGTTTCAAAATCGCGTACTTGTCAATCCTCAAGCATTTTCATGAGAACGGCGTTGAGGATGTCAACGGTCATCTGTTGTATAGCATTTCGGATTCAGCGTACGCAGATTCAACAAAATGGCTAACAAAAACCGGGATTATCGCGTTTGCGGATGAATGCATTCAGAACTATGTGAGCAGCGGCTCTTCGGATGTGGATAAGACCTTGGACACCGTCACAGT
>JAJDAB010000167.1 GCA_029262095.1 Candidatus Hydrogenedentota bacterium | reverse complement strand
AGGTGCATGCTGCCGAAATCCGGCTCGGGATGAATATGCGCAAATTCCCGGCCTGTCATAAACGCTTTCTCGTTTACGGCCACGTCGTCGCGCAGGATTAAGGCTCGGGAGCCAGGAACAGATATGCGGCTTGGTTGTTCTTCAACATTCGGCAGGGAAAAGGACCATTCGAAGAGCTGCGCCATAATCTCTGGCGGCCCGTGTTGGTTGAGCTGGGAATGGGGCGTAGCGTTCGTTGTGTTTGGCCTCGTTCCTTGCCGTTTTTTTTGCAGTAAATCCATGTTCATTGTCAGCCCTTTTTCGCTCACCTACGGCCAGATATTTCGTGGAAACCGGCCATCATCTACGCATTAGAAATCGACGGAGCTCTCCGCTTCAATGCCCTCCGGAAACTCATTCCGGGCGTTAGCCAACGTATGCTTACGCGACAGTTGCGTGAGCTAGAGCGTGACGGCATCGTCAATAGGAAGCAATTCAACGAGATTCCGGCGCGTGTCGAGTTCTCGCTCACCGAGCTAGGCAAGACCTTTCAGCCTCTTGGTACGGCCATAGCCGCTTGGCGCGGCAGGCACATGAACAAGGTTGAGAAGGCGCGGAAGAGGTACGACCGAGAGAATGGAACTTCTTGACTTCACGGCTGCCGCACCGCGCTCGAGTACGCGCTCATCACCCAGCCCGACGCACGCGACCCGAAAGTGCTCAAGAAACTGGACGCGGTCGCAGGGCGGGTATTGTAAGCGTTGTCCCAAACACGAACTGCGTGAGCACTTGGCCTTTTGTAAGTCACTGCTTCATTCTTGCTTGACAGGCTGACTGACCTGTTGGCCGGTGCATTCGCGATCTATCTCTCACAACGAACTAACAAGGGCAAATGTTCCTTTCCCCCAACTCTACACTCGCGGTTGCGTTGTTCTCCTCGCGCCAAAAAACACTTGCGATTCATAATTTGGCGCGTTCCTACATAAGAACTACCTTAAATTAATATGACATGAATATATCGAGCAAGGGAGACCAAAATGGGTTATAGCAACGCTTTGGGGATTGAGTATCGAGTGGTCAAGGAGGCCGAGTATCAAGGCAAAGCCGTCCGTATCGTTATTGGCGCTCGCACCTATGAAACTGAGGTTGAGGACTTGTGGGATGCGATAACAAACGCTGAACGCATTTCCTGTTGGTTCGGTCCGGTCGGTGGCGAATTGAAGTTGGGTGGCCGTTATCAGTTGGAAGGGAATGCCAGCGGCGAAATCACGCGCTGTGATCCACCCACGGCATTCGACCTGACCTGGGAATTTGGGAACAACGTTAGCTGGGTGAGCGTCCAACTGGAAACCGTCACTGATGGAACGCGTCTGACATTGGAACACATCATGGAAAAGGACGAAGCCAGCGAAGCCCATTGGAGAACGTATGGGCCAGGTGCCACGGGCGTTGGTTGGGAACTCGGGTTCTTGGGCTTGGGGATGTATCTGGATCGCGGAGGCGAAGCAGTCGCGGAAGAGGAATTTAATGACTGGATGGCATCCCCTGAAGGAAAAGCGTTCCTCAAGCGCTGCGCAAATGCTTGGAGCGAGGCCCATATTGAGAGTGGAGAAGACACTGCCATTGCCGCGGCGATGGCCGAGGAAACTGCATCGTTCTATTGCGGCGGACATACGCACTAACGGGAGGCCGATGACAATGCGATTTTTGGGCGACCCGTATGTCGACAAATACTCGAACATCTTTGTGATCGGGATTTGTCTTCTGGCGCTGTCGTTGCTCGCGTGGGTAAAGAATTTGGTATCACGCAATCAGCGATCTCGCACCACCTAAAAGTGTTACGGACGAATGGCTTCGCGCGTGTCCGCGTCGATGGTGCACGGCGTATTAATTCCCTTGAGCCGTCGGCCCGCTCGTATTCGTACTCGGCCAACCAAGACCCAAACTTATTCCGCTCTTCAGCGGGAAGCGCTTTCACTTGTTCGGCGAATTTCTCGACGTTTGCAGTCGTGTTGTAGCTAAGTATCGCCTGTTTCAGGCCATAAGGTAACTGCTGTCGCGAAAGCGACGGCTTCGTAGAGTACTAGCCACAGATGAACACGGATAAACACAGATGAGCGCGGCCGATTGCACGCTCGTGGACTGATTCTTATCTGTGTCCATCTGTGTTTATCTGTGGCTAAAATGGGTTTAGTCGTCTGCAGATGAACGCAGATTTACGGGGATGATTCTCACGCAAAGGCGCGAAGACGCTACGGAGTTGGAGACCTTACGGTCGGGTGGTTGGCACGGTCGGGATACCCGCCACAACAAGGGCCAAATCCTGTTTCAAAGCTTGAGCAGATTCTAATAGCGCCGGTCTGGTGCTGACTAGAGCGGATAAGAACCGTCTTTCTTGATGGCGCGCTTGCAGCCCAGGACTTCGCCTCCGGACAAGTTCGCTTTGCAGCCGTCTTTACTTGTGAGGACCGGCGGCGCCGCTAACTGCGGCATCGACTGTTTGGTTATCGTGCCCACGTGCTTCATGAGTGATTCCCTCCTGACTCCGTTTATTGTCGCGCCCACAATAGCACGCGCGTGAAAATATGCTTGGCAGCGTTGGCTTAGCCTCCACCTAGGGAATGGCGCACCAGGGGAAGAATTGTAGTCGTCTGCAGATGAACGTAGATTTACGGGGATGATTCTCACGCAAAGGCGCGAAGACGCTAAGGGGATTGGAGACCTTGCGGTTCTATCCACCGTCAATTAGTGCGCGGCGTTGCATTGGATAGAGATTCACAATCTTTGTTCTGCGAGACAAAGGGTAATTTGTTGACCAGCTCTATGAATATTGGTTAATTCAATCAATTGATTACTCTTTGTGAGTCGTGATTGTCGGGGGGAACTGTTAGTCCGTTGAATCGGCACCGGGAAGGAGATCGCGGTATTTCAGGAATCCCATTGCACCAAGTCGATTAAGGAGCTCTATTGGAGTTTCCGCGTTTTAGTGGAGGCGTGGCAGTTAGAACCCAGTTATCTGTATGCATCTGTGTTTATCTGTGGCTAAAAGAGTTTTAGTTGATTTGCGCGGATGAATCTCACGCGAAGTCGCTAAGGGGATTGGAGACCTTACGGTCGAGCAGGTGGCATGGTCGGGAGACCTCGTTACAATAAGAGTGCTCCGTAACAGGACCAGAACTCAGGCGTCGTCGAGGAGTTCATTGAGCGGTTTGATCAGGCCTTCGGCGTGGTCTTTTCGTGCGCGCTGAATAAGCTCGTCCAACGGCCCGCCGAGTTGGGAATCGCGGGCGATATCTTTATCCCAGTCGTCGGCCTGCCCAAGTTCATACTCAGCCAACCACGAGAGAAATTCGTCCCGCTCTTTTTCCGGGAGCGCTTTCACTTGCTCTGCTATTTTCTCGACGTTTGCAGTCATGTTGTAGCTAAGCATCGCCTGTTTCATGCCATAAGGCAATTGCTGTCGCGAAAGCGACGAGTTCGCACAATATTAGCCACAGATGAACGCGGCCGATTGCGCGCTCGTGGACTGATTCTTATCTGTTTCCATCTGTGTTTATCTGTGGCTAAAAAGGGGTTTAGTCGTCCGCAGATGAACGCAGATTTACGCGGATGATTCTCACGCAAAGGCGCGAAGACGCTAAGGGGGTTGGAGGCTTTGCGGTCGGGCGAGTGCGCGCGTATAGAGATCGGCTGCAACTGGGCACAGATTCTAGCGCCTGGTTCTTAGTGCTAGTCCTATCCCGACGGATTCTATTGCACCGATTGGACGGTGAGGTTGTTCGAATATTTGCGAGGATGTGCGGCAGCCATGCGGGTGTGCTATTTTATTATGTCTTCCTATTCCAGAGAGAAAAGCAATACAAAAAGTCTATTGGGGGAGCGAAAACGTCATGCATAGTGAATTCGACTCCTCTGCAGAGAATCAAATTCGCGCGACAGACTCTTCTCCGAAGATATTTATCAATTATCGTCAAAGCGATACCCGGAACGTTGTCGGCAGAATCTACGACGTTCTTACAAGCGAATATGGAAAGGGCAGTACATTTCTGGATTTCTACTCCATGGTAAATGGCGACCCAATATCAGAGAAACTCTTCAAAGAGGTCATCCCCAATGTTAAGGCGATGCTTGTATTGATTGGACCCGATTGGGAGCAAACTAAACTCGATAATCCACAGGACTATGTGCGCCGTGAGATTGAATCGGCATTCCGCTTGAGAATTCCCATATTGCCAATTCTTATTGGGGGTGCGCAAATTCCGATACCAGAAGAAGAGCGTTCGAAATCGGTACAAGATCTTCTACAACTTCTGAAGGACCGACTTGGAAAAGATGTCAGAACGGACGCTGACTTCCATAGTGACATGGCAGAAATCTGTTTGGCGCTCAAGAACCGTGGCATTTACCCGCCCTATGACTATGGGCCGATTTTCAGGCTGTTCAAGATTCTCGCATTGGGAATAAGCGCCGTATTCGCTGTGGCCGTTCTATCTTTGTACATGATAATGAAACCGCCATCTCAGATCGCTGTCGGCTATGGACTCGCCTATCCCACTGAAAACGCTGCAGGCGGACGCATGACGAAAACTTGGTTTCCGTGTGCAGACGGGTGCTACGAGGGGGCAACAAAATACGTCAAACTAAATGGTGCGCTTGAAAAGGAAGGCTTTGCTGTACTAAACCTCTGGAAACCGAGCGCGTTGATAGGCATATGGTCCGGTCATCTTACCCCTGGGTCGCTGTATTTCCGCCTCGGGGCAAGCAAGAGTGGCGACGTCGACGTGTTGCATGCCGAACTTGGAATCAAGGACGTCGAGAAAGACGAATTGAAGTTTCGATGCATTGTGCGAACAGATGGTGTTGCAAGAGACTATGTGATTCCTAAGGGAAAAATTGAGGATGCGGGAATTGATTTGGAGGAGCTGGAACTCATTTCCATCGGAACAAGTACGTCTGCGGGTGCTTTGCCAGGTGAATTCGAAATGTTCGTGTATGGTGTCTCAACGCATCCGATTCTGGATTCGAAACCAGGATCAATTCCGACTGAAGTAGAGAAGATTTCGGGGGCGAGTACGCTTCCGTACCCGAAATGGAATGTGTTGGGTGGGCGCATAAAGGATGACTGGGAGCCATGCTCCGGCGACTGCTTCGAAGGTACGGCGCAATACGTAAGATTGCGTGGGGCTATCGAGGACGGTGGTTTTGCGGTACTGAATCTGCGAAACGATCGCGAACTTCTTGGATTGTGGTCAGCTGGATTAACGCGGGATGCGTTATATTTCCGGATCGCCGCCAACGAAAGCGGAAATGGAAAATCGCTCAGTATCGAACTTAGTGTAAAGGATACTGACGGAAACGAATCAAAGTTTCGATGCGTTGCTCCGACAGACGGTGAAGCAAGAAATTTTGTCATTCCAGCGCAACAATTAGCGGGCGCGAGCGTGGAATTGAGCAAGCTCGAATTAGTTTCTGTTGGTGCTAGCGGTCTCGCGGGTACTGCGGCAGGATCGTTCGATATGTCGTTATTCGGTATCTCTACGGAACCGCTGACCGACGCTCTTGTTTGCGAGAAAATTCAATAGTTGAGTCACGGTTGTTTGATAGAAATGCTGGCTTGACGAGTGCGAATGTCTGACAGTACACCTGACGGGTGGATCTACTTCCCAACGCCCACTTCCGCGCCGTCTTCGTCTGCTGTGACGGGTACGAAGGGGAGTTCTTCTTGGCCGGCGGTTTGGGCTTCTGCTGGGATCATTTGGATTTCGCAGGAGTCGCCGTCGCAGAATTTGTCGTCGATTTCGTCGGTGTTTAGGTTGGTGAAGTCGAGTTGTTGTGCGTGGGAGGCGGCTTGGATGTAAACCTCTTGCGAGATGGTTTGGTAGGGGGCTTGGGC
>JAJDAB010000166.1 GCA_029262095.1 Candidatus Hydrogenedentota bacterium | reverse complement strand
CGGACGTCCTTAAACAGAAGGGGATAACCGCGACAGGGTTGACCCAGACGCTGGCAGCAGGGAAATCGTCTTCGACCAGCGGCACGGGAATCTACTTGGCGCCGGAATTGCATGAAGGAAAACCGCCGAGCGAGCGATCGGATATCTACTCGTTGGGTGTGTTGCTCTACCAAATTGTCGTGGGCGACTTTGGCCATGCGTTGGCTTCGGGGTGGGAACGCGATATCGAAGATAGTTTCTTGCACGACGATATTGCGGCATGTGTTGATGGTAATCCGGATCGTCGTCTCAAGACCGCTTCGGAATTGGCGCAACGACTGCAATCGTTAGCGCAGCGGCGATCAGAGGGCGAAGCTGCGGAGGCCGCGAAGTCTGAAGCGGAGCGGGCGACATTTCGCAGAGCGCGCGGCCGGCGGAGACTCATGCTGGCCGCGATTGCCGCTACGGTCATTACTGTGATTGGGATCTTAGGCGGAATGCTGATGCAATCCGCATCGGAAACGACGCGAGCCAACTCTGCACGCTTGGAGGGGATTCCCCAGCTTAAGGCGTTGGTGGAAGCCGAAGACTTTCGACAAGCGTTTGATCTTGGTATGGATCTCAGCGATCAACTGCCCGGTGATCCTACGATCGAGGAATACCTCAACAAAGCCACCAATTTCGTTTCCATTGTCACAAAGCCGGCCGGTGCTACAATTCGGTATCGAGACTATTCCGCGACTGATGAAGGCTGGTCGGATCTCGGCGTGAGTCCGATTGAATCGGCAAGGATCGCACGGGGACGCCATCGGATCCGCATTGAGTTGGAGGGGTACGCGGAGCGGGAAGTTGCGATCATCGTGCTGGACCATGCGACCGCGTCGAAGGTTCCCAATGCCGGTCCCGACGGCAAACTGCTACTGAATTTTGGTTTGTTCTCGGAGGACGAACTGCCGATTGGTACGCTTCCGGTGGATGGCGGCGTGTTTATACCGGGCCTAACCGGAGTGGTGCCGACTCCGGCAATGATGCCGCCGTTCTTTGTGGATCGTACCGAAGTAACCAACCGAGCGTACAAGGAATTTGTCGACGCAGGTGGCTACGGGGATCCCCAATATTGGAAACAACCATTCACCCGCGACGGGCGGCAATTATCATTTGAGGAAGCGATTCGCGAGTTTTCCGACGCCACAAACCAGCCTGGTCCCGCACTGTGGATTCAAGGGGACTATCCGGATGGGGAAGACGATTTCCCTGCACGTGGCGTGAGTTGGTTTGAAGCCGCTGCCTACGCCGAGTTCCAGGGTAAGGAGCTGCCTTCGGTGTACCATTGGAGCCGGATGGCTCACCCTACATTCGAATTGGGGATTCCATTGAGTTCGGCGATCGTACCTCTTAGTAACTTCGGGAGCGGTGGGCCCGCGCCCGTTGCCACGCACGCCGGTATCGGCAGCAGCGGCGCTTACGATGTCGCGGGCAACGTGCGCGAATGGTGTTGGAACGATGACGGAAGCGGTGGACGTTACGCATTGGGCGGCGCGTGGAACGATGCGCCGTATATGTACACCCTGCCACAGGCGCAATCACCGTGGGACCGGTTCGAAACCAACGGATTTCGATGCGTGGCCTATAGCGGTGATATGCGAGGCCGACCGGATTACTTTGCATCTGTTGAAATCTCTCGAGTAGCCGTCGCTGACGAGCCGCTATCGCCGGAGATATACGATGTGTACCGGGATCGGTTCCGCTATGCGGCAAAGCCCCTTGACCCGAGAGAAGAAACAGCGCCGGTCGATCACGGCGATTACATCGAGCACACCATCTCTATCGCAGCCGCCTACGGCGATGAACGGTTCGACATCCACCTTTTGTTGCCTGCGAATGCTACGCCGCCGTACAAAGCTTCGGTATTCACCCCCGGTATCAACGCGCTTTCCGCGTCGACGTACCAAGTATTGCCTTGGGAGGAATACACATTTATCCCGAAGAGCGGTCGCGCATTAGCGAGGCCTGAGTTGGTGGGCATGTATAAACGCGGTGGCGGCAATGGCCTCTTTCAATTAGCGCAATCCGGTTCGGACTTGACTCGCCGATTTGTGTTCGACGTTGCGCGAACCATTGACTACCTGGAGTCGCGGGAGGATATTGATCTGACCGATTTAGGCTACATCGGGTTTAGTTTTGGCGCGATGTTGGGGCCTTTGTTTGTTGGTGTAGAGGAGCGATTCGCATTCGCGATTCTAACTTCGGGAGGGCTTCCGATGAGCGCGGTTGTTTATCGGGGAGAGAATAATCCCGCCGCGTACATTCCAGGCATTACGAAGCCGGTTTTGATGATGAATGGCCGAGACGACTACGTTTTTCAATACGAGACTGGTCAGAAGCCATTGTTCGACCACCTCGGTACGCCCGACGAATTCAAAAAACACATCGTGTATGACGCTGGGCATGCGCCATTGCCAGAGGTGGCCGTCATTCGCGATACGCTAGACTGGCTTGATACGTATCAACCCGTCGACTGACGGTTAAGCCTCCTTAGCGATTTGGGCGTGGTTCATAGCCCGCTGTCCCCGCACTATCGAAGAGACAAAAAAGGGGCGGACACCGAAGCGTCCGCCCTCATACTCGATTGATAGACTTTCTACGAAAGTCCTAGGCTGTCGCCCAGGCCTTATCTGCTTCTTCGACGATCTTGTCCTGCTGCTGAATGAAGACGGTCGGGTCTTCGGTCGGCGCGATATCGGTGATCGGCGTGGCCTCATCGGTACCGAACAAGTCGGCATAGTCGCCGTGGAAACCGTCGCACACTTTGCGTGCCGCGCATTGCTCGCAACCGTCGTGATACCGGTAACCAGCGTCGTACTGCGCGCGAATCATGGCTTCTTCGCGGTACATGGCGTCTTTGCCACGTACGGCCTGTTCGGCACGCGCGACGGCGTGTTGTGCGGTGAATACCATTCGCGCGAGGCCGGGCTTTTGGACTGCCCAGTCGCGCGACCGGTGTGCGTTGGCCATCACGACGCGATCCCGTACGCCCATCCGGAAGGCGGGCGTTAACGCGCCTTCTTTCATACGTTGCGGCTGCAGACCACTCCACATCCAGCTCTGATAGTCCCACTCGTGGTGGTCATAGGAAAGTTGTTGGAAGTTGTAGAAATTCTTGCGATGCCGTTCTTCTGCCATGCAAAGGGGCAAATACCGAACATTGCATTCGATCTCCGCCGCTTCCAACATGTCCATTGCTTTGGTCAGTTCCGGCTTAATGTCCGAGTACTTCGCGACATTGTCATGCGTACGGATACCGGTTTCTTGGTCTTCGAACGGATTAAAGGCGAGGTAGTTGACCGCATTCGCGCCGTAATCGATGGCTTTTTGTGCGATATCCGGAAGAATTGGCACTACGGGTTTGGACATCGTGCAATTGAATCGGAAAGGAATACCGACGCGTACCATGCCTTCAATGGCCGCGATGATTTTCACGTAGGAGCCCTTCTTGCAGACGACCTCGTCGTGGATATCGCCGATTCCGTGCAGGCTGACCAGGAAATCGCGGATGCCGGCTTCTTTATATTTTTCCAATTGGCCCGGTTTCGCGAGTTGAAGACCGTTGGTGATGAGGGTCGGATATAGGCCGATGTCGTGACAATGACGAATAAGTTCGAGAATATCCGGATAGATCGTCGGTTCACCGCCCTGGATGTCGATCGATGTGCAGCCGTAAAACTCACGGAAGGTCGTACACATTGCCTTCGATTTCTCGATGGACATGAATGGATGCTCTTCATGGTGAGCGTCGTCGATCCGGTTCAAGAAATAGCAGAAATAGCACCGCAAATTACATGTTTGGCCGAGCCACATTACCGCTCGCTTCGTTAAAACGCGTTTGCGCGTCTTATCGAATGATTTGGGAGTCGGCGCTGTAGCACCGGGCGTCGCCAATTCAGTCGTCATACTGCTCCTCCTGTCACTCATTTGGAATCCGCTTAGAATTCGGATTCCCTGCCCCGTTACCCTTCCCTACAAACACAGTCACGGGCAAAACACTTCCCGAACCCGCATCGTTGTCGGCATAAGGGCACACGTTTCGAGCGCTGGGCAAAATAACAAAAAGCGGGATTATTTGCAACTCCCTGGCAGTCAAGCACTTGAGGCATTGCGCGTGAATTGGACTCCAAGAGGGTGGGACGGGGCGCTGGATTCCGGAGCTAGCAGGGGGTATTGATGACCTCGTGACGCCCAAACCCAAGCAGTGCTATACTTTAGCGTCCGCATTCGGCGGGTATAGTCGACGCAGTACAGGCAGATGCCCATGGCTCTCAATGGTTCCCAAGAAGCTGATCCCTCCCAGTTCTATGACTGGGGGAAGATGTCGCTTACGATTACGAATCGATGCAACCTCGTTTGCAAGATGTGCTCCATTATTTTGGAGGACAAGCACACGTTGCCCGAAGAGCTCGCTTTACATGCTGCGGATTTCGCTGAGCGGCGCGGTTTCAATGAGATCGAGATTGGCGGCGGCGAGCCCACGCTTGTAAAGTATTTTTGGAAACTCGCCGAACGCATCTGCGCAATTGACGGTATTTTCCCGAAAGTGGTCACCAACGGGCTCAAGCATACGCCGGAGATGGCGGATCGGTTTGCCGCCCTGCCTAATTTGCATGTGCAAGTTTCGATAGATGGGCTGGACGATAACCATGACCGCATTCGTGGTGCGGCGGGAGCACTCAAGCGGAGCGAGGAAAGTTTGCATGCGCTCGCGGATCGGGGCGTTTCGCTTTCGGTCAATACGGTAGTGCAACGATCGAACTACCATGAGCTGGAAGAAGTGTATGAGCGATTCAAGTCGTTGCCGCTGGTCTTTCACGCGTTCAGTTTAATTGAGGGTCGCGATCACGCCGAGGGTGAATACATTCGTCCCGAAGACGGTCCCGATCTCATGCGTGTATTGCGCGCGGTCCGAGCACGTGCAGATGCAGATGGCCGAGACGTCATTCTCTCGGATGAGTTGTTGAAGGCGTATGAATTGCGGGTGCAGTACCCTCATTTCTTGATGCACCCCGGATTCAATTGCAGTGTGGTGCGTAAAGGGCTGTTGATTAGTCACGATGGGTACGCGATTCCGTGTCAGCACTACTTCTGGGATAAGTCGGAGAAGCGGTCGTTGCGCGAGCACACGCTTGATGAGATTGTCGATTCGCCGGAGGTGTTGGGGGAATTGCAGCAAGCGATCGGTCTGAACGGGTGCTACGGGTGCTCGACAATGTGCTACAACTGGGACGAAGAATTCCGGGAGAAAGTGATGTCGCCGACCGGTCGTCATAAAGCCCGGCGATCCTGGGCTGTGGGCAAGGAATACGTGAAAGAAAACTATCCCGGCGTAGCGCAGGCGTACCGTCAGGTCAAGCGCCTTATCCCTAACGAACGTTAGGCGTATCCCAGCGCTTCAAGTTCTTCCCTCAGGGTGTCATCGGTATCCATCCATTCGGGTTCTCCGAATGTGCGGCCCAATTCTTCGTACGCCGCTACCTTAGATTGCAGCGTAGCAATCAAGTCTTCTTCGATTTTCTTGGAGACAACTCCCGTACCAACGAGATTCCGGTGTTCGCCTGGGTCCGATTCACGATCGAATATCATGAATTCTGTCCGTTTCTTGTGCGTTGCGACTTTGTAGCGGCCCTTGATGATGGCAGCGTCCCAATCGGAAAGATTCGCACCTTGTCTGTCCATATCGATGTATGCCAGCCGGTCTTCGGTAACCAGCAGTTCTCTTTGCGCGGAAAACATTGGCTCGCCAGAGACGTAGGGTGGCTTGGACGCTTTGGCCAGCTCGAGTAGTGTGGGATAGAAGTCGAGCATGGTTGTATTGTGCGGTACGCGAACGCCACGCGGAAGGCCACCACCCACCATGAGTAATGGAATGTGCACGAGTTCATCGTACGCCAACCCTGATCCGTGCCCGTAAGTTCCATGTTCTCCAAATGCCTCACCGTGGTCGGAGGTGAGCGCGAATACCGTGTGATCCATGATTTCCAACCTCGCAAGACTTAACGCGAATTGCTCAATAAGCGAATCCAACTGGTAGATTTCCGCATCGTACTTCATCTGGATGTATCGGTTGGCCTCATCGGATACGCCGCGCACCCCTCTGATAATCTCTGGCATTGTCCCCAAATACTTAACGTAGCGTGTCACACGTTCCGCTTCGTCAGCGCTCAATCGTTCCAAAAACGTTGCGGGCTTTGCGCCGTGAAGCCTCATAAACGACCGCGTTAACGGTTCGTACGGTCCGTGCGGATCGATTTCGTGAATGAACAAGAAAAATGGCTCGTGCGCCGTGGTTTCAATCCATCGTAGGGATTTCTCTACTTGCAATTTTGGTATCATCGAACTGTCGCAGATCGCGGTGTCGAATCCGCGTCCGTATCCAAACTCGGGTCGTGCATGTGGATTACTCTGGAGATATGCGGTCGAATAGCCAACGCTCTTGAGGGTCGTTGCCAATGTCGTGAAGGTATCGCGCAAAATTTCAATGCGGTACTTGGAATCACCTGGTTCACCGACGAGTTCGCTGGACACCACGGCGCGATGAACGCGCGCGGGCACACCTGTCATCATCGTTCCAACCGCTGGCTTGGTCCAGTTGCTTCCGGAGGTGTAATTTTCGAATACAACGCCTTGCCCAGCCAACCAATCGATTGCGGGCGATGTCTCCGCAGGATATCCGTAGCAGCTGAGATGGTCGGCGCGGAGCGTATCGGCGAGAAAAACAATGATATTCGGTCGGTCGGATTTCGGTTGACCGGCGAACGGGGATTGGGGTTCTGGGGCGGTGGGCGCAGTCTTTGGACTGCAGGCGTTCAATCCCGCAGCCGTTAGTGCGGATGACACCCCGGTCATCCAATCTCGTCTCGTGATGCGGCTGTTCATGATGTCAGCTGTGCCTTGTTCAATCTTCGTCGAAACGTGGTGTGCAAATTGAAGCTACACATATCCCAGCGCTTCGAGTTCTTCCTCCACGCTGTCGTCGGCTTCCATCCATTCGGGTTCGCCGAACTCTTGACTTAAGCGAGCATACCGCGCGACTTCGGATTGTAGTGAAACAACCAAATCTTGTTCGAGTGCCGGGTCCAGTTTGCCGGTACCTGCCAAATTCTCTAGCTCGTCTGGGTCCGCTTCGCGATCGAAAATCCAATATGCTTTGTCCGGCCGGTGCGATGCAATTTTGTAGCGGCCTTTCACGACCGCGGCGTCCCAGTT
>JAJDAB010000165.1 GCA_029262095.1 Candidatus Hydrogenedentota bacterium | reverse complement strand
CGCCGACGGAAGGCTTACAAAGACTGTCGCGCCGCCGCCCATCAAAATGGCCGCGCCTGGAAGCGCCAGAAACAAAATCAAACCACATATCTCTGATCGATTCATCTCAAATGTCCCCCGTGTTAACCCCTAATCTTCTTGTAATTGTATCACTACTCTATAATGGGAGTCCGTTTGGGCGATACTTCGATAGAATTTCTGACCTACGATCGTGTATTGATCTTGTGGTTCGAGCTTATACTACGACCATGCATCATGGGATGTGGCACGCGGAGCGTTGGTTGTGCAATTTGCGTTGAGGACATGCAGACCCCAGTTGTCATTCCGAACGAAGTGAGGAATCTTCTACGGTTTCAGAAATCGCTCGACCGCCCGGAGTAGATTCCTCACTTCGTTCGGAATGACAGAATGAGAAGATGACTCGTTTACGTGATGACTGGATTGGCGCTCAATATGACTAGCTTTGGTTGGGATAAACTCGCATGGGCTCACTAGTACTGAACGTAGCAACAATCCGGGAAATGGCGACGCTGTTGGGCAATACGTTGGTGGCGTATCAATCGACCTTGTCGGACCGGCCCGTATTTCCCGATGTCGATGTCGCGGCGTTGGACGCGATCGCGTCGGAGACATTGCCGGAAGACGGTGTACCGATTCAGTCGCTGGTCGAGGAATTCAACCGGGTGATCGTGCCCAATTCGTTGCACATCGCGCATCCTCGCTTTTTGGCCTACGTCACCGCGTCGCCTTCCGGCGTTGCGCCGTTTGCCGAGGCATTCACCGCTATGATCGACCAGAATTGCGCGATTTGGCAGGGCGGTCCAGCGGCAAATGCGGTTGAACGGCGGGTACTCGGTTGGTTGGCAGGTCTATTCGGACTTGCAGAAGACACGCCGGGCTTGCTGGTGAGCGGCGGTTCAATGGCGAACCTGGTGGCACTCACCGCGGCGCGCGACGCTTCCATCCCGGGCCACAAGCGCGAGAATGGTATGCAGTCCGTCTCTACACCCATGACGGTGTACGTGTCCGAAGAAATACATACGTCTGTTTACAAAGCGGCAAATATGTTGGGGATCGGTCAGAACTTTGTACGGACGATACCAGTCGATGATTTGTATCGGATGCGCGTTGACGCGTTGACCCAGACTATCGCGAAGGATCGCGCCGATGGTCTGCAACCGGGCATCGTCGTGGCATCGCCGGGGACTGTACAAACGGGGGCGTTCGACCCAATCGACGCAATTGCAGATGTTTGTGAGAACGAGGGGCTTTGGTTGCATGCAGACGGCGCATACGGAGCGCTCGGCATTCTCTCCGATCGATTGCGACCCGAATTGACTGCGCTCAAACGTGCGGATTCGCTGACGATGGACCCGCACAAGTTGTTGTTCAGTTCGAACGAGGCGGGGTGTGCGTTGGTTCGCCGACCGGGCGCGTTGCATGATGCGTTCGCGCACGCGTCGAGTTACATCGGGCAAGAGACCCTACCTGGTTTCATCGATTTCAAAGACTTCGGGCCGCAATTGACTCGGCAATTTCGTGCGCTGAAAGTGTGGTGGGTCATCCGCGCGCACGGTATGGCGGTATTGCGCAAAACGGTTGACCGTCTGCTCGATCTCGCGGTGTATTTGGCTGAAGCGATCGCTGCGCGTCCGGAACTGGAGTTGGCGGTCAAGCCGACGCTCACGGCGGTTTGCTTTCGTGTGCGCGAATGGGATGATGCGAAGAACGCGGCGCTGTTGTCCGCACTCATCAAGAGTGGCGTGGTGTACTTCGGGCCGGCGGTATTGCGGGGCAAATTCTACTTGCGTGCTTGTTTCACCAGCTATCGAACGACGGCGAACGATGTCGATATGGTGATGGACGCTATCGTTCGCGAGTACGAGCGGCTGAATCACTAGTGTTAGACGACGACACCTTCGAACGGTGGCTGGACCTCGCATTTACTCGGCCCGTACACGATTGGTCAGACGAAGAGATCGCGTTCGTTGACCAAATGGACTCTGCAGACCAAGTCGCATGTGTCGAGCGAATCTTGACGGACCCCGGCAAAGCTTTTGGCGCAGTGACGGACGAGGAAATCAATCGTGGTTTATGGTCCGTGATCGGCGCGGATGTCGATTATATGCGCGCGCTGTTGGAGCCGCCTGTCCCTTGGCCACAACGCAAACGGGTGATTGAGTTGATTCCGCCGTTTTTCTCAGACTTTATGACAAGTCGCTGCGACGAACACCTATCGCATCAGGACCGGAACGAGCAAGGCGGTCGCCCGCTGAATAGCATTTGTTACATGTGGTGGGACTGTATGCCCACATGGGGCAGTGACGAAGGCGGCAAATCAACAGAAATGCATCATACGCTAATCGCATGTATGGAGCAGATACTTGCGATACCACACATGGCCTGTCAGGAGAGCGCATTGCATGGGTTGGGCCATTGGTCTGGGCAGTACCCGGATGAGGTGGCGCGGATCGTCGATGCTTATTTGGTACGCAACCCGAACTTGCCGGATGGCTTGAAGAATTATGCGTTGAGTGCGCGGTGTGGTTGTTTGCAGTAGAGAGGTTTTTCCGCGATAGGGGCGAGCTTGACGTGGTTACCTTGGTAGATCCCTCGACTACGCTCGGGATGACGATATCGCTAATCCGCGAACTGTCCGTCGTTTAGCGACCAGCCTCCATCGACTGCAATGACTTGTCCGGTGATGAATTTGGCAGCATCCGACAGCAGCAGGACGGCGAGCCCGTCTAAGTCTTGCGGCGTGGCCATGCGTCCGCCGTCGAGGGGTTGTTTGGATTGGACGAATGATTGGATTGCATCGTCCGTGCGTGCGCGTTGCGCCATCGGAGTGTCAGTCAGACCGGGCGCGATGGCGTTGAATCGGATATTATCGCTTGCGTAATACGCGGCGGCGCTTTGCGTAAGTGCGATGATTGCAGCCTTGGTTGCGGCGTAGGCATGGGTGTGAAAGTGATGCGGCGATGGCGCGAACGCAAGCACCGAGGCTACATTGACGACCGTTCCCCCACGCTCCGCCTCGCGAAACGCGCGGACCGCGGCTCGATTTGAATAGAAGACCGAGGTTTGATTGAGGCGAACCGTTTCATCCCACCCCTCGTCGGTGGCTTCATGTAGCGGCCCGTCGCCCCATTGCCGGCCACTTCCGCCCGCGACATGATACAACCCGTCGAAACGGCCGAAAGCGATTTGTGCCGTGGCAATGGCCTCTGATGCGGAATTCGGTTCGCGCGCATCGCTATCTATGACTGTCACCTCGCCGGGCAGGTCGGTCCTCGCTTGCGAAACGCTTTCGCCGATTCCTGTGACGACAACGTTGGCGCCAGCGCCATGACACGCGTGCGCGGCCGATAGGCCAATGCCGCTGGTCCCGCCGATGATGACAATGGTCTTGTCTCGAAGTGGTTGCATCATTTTCCGATCGATGAGTTTCACACAGCGTAACGCATTTTCGTGATCGAGGGCCAAGACAGCGCGGTCAATCGTAAACCTTTTGGCGATTAAATTCGTTTACCGATTGGCGCGCGTTGTGCTCACTGGACTATCCACGGCATCATGCGCTGCTTCACGTACGGGGGAGAGCGTTTGAGTATCGTTAAATGGTTACAGGCCTGGCTCAGTGCGCCGAGGACGCCACTTCGGTTGATGGTGCTTGGGCTAATCTTGGCTGCGCCGTCATTAACCGTGGGCCTGTTTATGGATGATTTCGCCCATCGATCCGCTTTCTTGGGCAAGGGCGAAATCGCCGAATTGGTGCGATCGCCTGTGTTGATGTTTTCGTTTGCCAACGTATATCGATCCTGGTACTCCGCCGCTTCGTTTTGCTGATGCGTTGGTTCAGCGAGCGCCGGTATTGCTCGCAGCTCAATTCACAAATCTACTAGGTGAACCTTTCGAGTTTCTTTCGTCGCCGTTCAAAACAACACACCTGATGGTAGCGTTTACGCCCATCGCATTCGCCGGGACCAGTCTGGCCCTCGGATAATTGTCGGGAGAAATGCGAGAGGCGTACACGGACATCGACTACCCCGAAGACATCGCCGAACGCCGTCTCTTTGTCATTAATGCGCCGAACTATTTTTTTACGACATATGCGAACGTCTACCGCGCGCTTGAAGACTTGCCGGTACCACAGGGGACCCATCGGTTGTCGCCCAATGCGCCTATCCCCGCGAAGATGACCGTGACGCGCGTCGACGAGGACACGTTGCGATCTGTCGGAGAACACGGATTCCAGTACATGCTGTTTCGAGATATTGACAAACCGTTTCAGGTGGGTGATCGAATTGAGTTACTTCATCTCACCGTCGAGATTATTGAAATCGATGAAGTGGGTCGCGCGATGGCCGTCGATTATCACTTCCCTGAACCGTTGGAATCGCGCAAATATTGTTGGATGCAAATGGATTTGAGCATGCGATTTGAACCGTATACGCCAATGGGTATCGGAGAGACGCAGGTTTTCTATGACGACTAACGCGTCAGCCAATAATGTCGTGCACCACGTTGCCGTGTACGTCTGTCAGGCGGAAGTCGCGACCCTGGAATTGATACGTAAGGCGTTCGTGGTCGATGCCGAGGAGGTGGAGCATTGTGGCGTGGAAATCGTGGACGTGGACAACATCCTCGACCGCGTTGTAGCCGAGCTCATCGGTCGCGCCGTGGGTGATGCCGCCTTTGATTCCGCCGCCGGCCATCCACCAAGAGAATCCTTTGATGTGGTGGTCGCGCCCCGAGGATTGCGCCATCGGTGTACGCCCAAATTCGCCGCCCCAAACGACGAGTGTATCGTCGAGCATGCCGCGTTGTTTGAGATCGGAGATGAGCGCGGCGCACGCCTTATCCGTCGTTCGCGCGGCGAGCGGCATGAACGCGTTCAATCCGAAATGGTGGTCCCAACCCCGGTGATAGAGTTGGATGAAGCGGACGCCGTTTTCCGCAAGGCGCCTTGCGAGCAGGCAGTTGGCCGCGAACGATCCATCGGCGCCCTTCGTTCCGTAGAGATCGAAGATGTGTTCGGGTTCATCAGAGAAATCGACAAGGTCGGGTACGCTCGTCTGCATGCGGTATGCGAGTTCGTATTGGCTGATGCGTGCGGCGATTTCCGGGTCGTTCAACGTATCATTGTGTAACGATGCAAGTGATCGGACGGAATCGACTACGTCACCCTGCATGGCATGAGAAACACCGGCTGGGTTCTTGATGTACAAGACCGGGTCGCCTTTGGAGTGTAGTTGCACGCCTTGAAATTCGCTGGGCAGGAACCCGCTGTGCCACTGCCGCGCGGAGATGGGTTGGCCTTGACCACCGCCGGTAGACGTGAGCACAACGAACCCAGGCAGATTTTCCGATTCGCTGCCGAGGCCGTAATTTAGCCAAGAGCCCATGCTGGGGCGCCCGGAAATGGACGTTCCGGTGTTGACGAACGTGTGCGCGGGGTCGTGGTTGATTTGTTCGGTGACCATCGATCGCACGACGCAAATGTCGTCGGCAATACCCGCGATATTCGGAAACAGCTCGCTGATCTCTTGTTGCGAGTCGCCGTGTTTCGCGAAATTGAACTGCGGGCCTCGGCAAACAAGGTTACTGTCCTGGAGTTGCGCGATCGGTTGGCCTGCGGTGAATGATTCCGGCATGGGTTGACCGTCGAGACGCGCTAATTCCGGTTTGTAGTCGAACGATTCGAGGTGAGACGGGCCGCCCGCCATGCACAGAAAAATGACGCGCTTTGCCCGTGGCGCAAAATGCAGTGGGCTCATGTGATTCGGGGATTGCGCAGCGCCTAGCGCGGAATTTCCGAGAAGCGAGGCAAGTGCCATCATGCCCATCCCGCCGCCTGCGCGGCTGAGGAATTCGCGTCGGGTTTCGCGCAAGCATTCGGTGTCACGTGCCAAGGAATTTTTGAATTCGTTCATTTTCGGTTCACAATCGTGTAATGGTTTCGGGTAGATTCAGCAGTGTTCGTGCAACTGAAATCCACGAGGCCCACTCGGCGCGTTCGAGATCATCAGCGACCGATCGTTGACCGGTCTCGATGGTTTTATTGGCAGCGTCTACATCAGCGTCGAACTTGGTGCGGTGATTCGCCTGCAGTTCGACGAGCACGAGTGACTCCGCCTTGGAAGGATCACGGGCGACCGCCTGCCGAAACGCCCAGGCGACTCGATCGCGTGGATTGGCACCGCCTTCGCGAATGATGCGTTCGGCAAATGCGGCAGCGGCTTCGACGTAAGTGGGGTCGTTGAGCAACACCAACGCTTGCAACGGTGTGTTTGATACGGGGCGTTCGGCCGTACACTCTTCGCGGGGTGGCGCATCGAATGCGAGCAAACTGGGATGTAGGAACGACCGTTTCCAATAGGTGTACAGACCACGCCTATATTGTTCGTCGCCGGGTGACGGCACGTAGTTTAGCGACTCACCGCCGAACGTATTGGCGTTCGCCCAATATCCTTTCGGCTGGTACGGTCGTACCGTCGGGCCACCTATCGCGAGATTAAGTAAGCCGCTAACCGCAAGCGCGCCGTCGCGGATGAATTCCGCATCGAGGCGGAGCGGTGTTTGCCGTGCCAACAGCCGATTCTTCGGATCGATGGCCTCGAGGTCAGGACGGGACTCAGACGCTTGTTGATAGGTCGCGGAAGTGAGAATGAGGCGAACCACGTGTTTCACGTCCCACCCACTTTCAACAAACTCCATCGCGAGCCAATCAAGCAGCTCGGGGTGTGTGGGCCATTCGCCCTGGGATCCGAAGTCGTCGAGCACGCGGGAAATACCGGTGCCGAAGCATTGTTTCCATAGCCGATTGACGAACACGCGCGAAGTCGATGGATGGGCATCTTCGACAAGCCATCGCGCGAGGTCCAACCGGTTCGCCCGGCGTCCTTCGACATTCATGGTTGGGAATGTTGCTGGGGTTCCCGGTTGCACGACCTCGCCATCTTCGCGCGCCCATTCGCCGCGTGGCAGCACTCGCGTCATTCGCGGTTCGGTTGTTCGTGTAACGAGTGTCGTTAGCATGCCGTCTTGAATACGAATCTTCTCGTCGTGCGCATCCGTCCACTGGGAATGAGCGTCGGCGAGTTCTGGCGCGATAGTCCGGTAATATCGGGACACCAATTTTGACTGAGTGTCGGATCGCTCAGCGACGGGTACGAGCAACGTTTCTAGAACTTGTTCCGGTACGCCAATTTCCTTTGATAGACCGGGTTTCTCGACGCTTGTTAGCGCCAGTCGAAACCGGCCAATTGTGGTGCGCGGATTGAGGGCGAACGACTTGAGTCGGACCGTGATTTCCGTGCCTGGTCCGCCGGAAATGGGTTCGGCAAACCGGAAGATGGCGTAGGTCCGATCACCGCTGGATCGTTGGGAGATGTTCGACCAGCCCGATGATAGTTGGCCGTCAATCGCATCGGCAGCGCTGCCGAGTATGAATCGTCTGTCTTCAATTGCACTCGCAATCGCGATCGGCCTAGGACCATGATCACCGAGAGAGTACGCATCGATTTCAATCTCCGACAAGACGAAAGGCGATGTGCCTGCGCGGCTGATGCCACGACCCATGGTCCAATGGTTGAGCGCTTCGACTCGAATGCCGGTTATGTTTTCCATTGATGTCGATACGGTGGCGACGTAGGTTTCGCGGCGCGCGTTTTCTCCCGTTGCGACAACGGAGGCGTCATCCAACACGGTCATCGTCGCGCCGCCTTCACTGATGACCTTGGAGGGGAATTGGGGTTGCCACCAACCCGGCCAATCGCCTGCGCTCGAACACATACTCGCTTCCCACTCGGCTTGCGATTCGGCGAGTGCGGGTGTGTGATCGTCGAGCACGCGATCGAGTGCTACAATCTGTGCGTCCAGTTCTACTAGCTGTTCTTTCTCTTCGGGCGTTGGCAACGGAAGCCTTGGCTCCCAGGTCTCTCCCGTCACGTATACGCCGCGTTCTTCGATATCCGCGAAGAACGCACCAAATTCGTAAAATTCTTTCGTCGATATCGGGTCGAATTTATGGTCATGGCATTCCGCGCAACCGAGCGTTGCACCTAACCAGACGGAACCAATCGCCCGGACGCGGTCGGCGGCGTACTTAGCGCGATATTCACCCGGTTGCGCACCGCCTTCTGCCGTCAGCTGGTTCATTCGGTTGAACCCCGACGCGATGAGTTGATCCGTTGTCGGATTCGGCAGTAGGTCGCCCGCAATTTGTTCAATTGAGAACTGGTCGTACGGCACGTTATCGTTGAAAGAATTGACGACGTAATCCCGATACGGCGTGACGCTGCGCGATTCATCAGAGTGGTATCCGTTGGTATCGGCGTATCGGACTTGGTCGAGCCAGTTGATAGCCATCCGCTCACCGTAATGTGCAGATTCAAGCAACTGATCGATCATTTGGTCATAGGTTTCCGCCGACGGATCGGACGCAAGCTGGTCAACGGCGCCGATGTTCGGCGGTAACCCGATGATGTCTAGGTGAACCCGACGCGCGAGCGTGCGTGCGTCGGCGGGTTTCGAAGGTTCGATGCCTTGCCGCTCGAGCTCGGCCAACACGAACCGGTCGATCGGGTTCCGCACCCAATGTTCGTTCGCGACCACAGGCAACTCGGGACGCGTAGGCGCGATGTACGCCCAATGATCTTCGTACTTTGCGCCTTGGGCAATCCACGCGGCCAGTAAGACTTGTTCTTCGCGGGAAAGCGACTTCCCCGAATCAACCGGGGGCATGCGATCGTCTTCGTCCTCACTGAATATGTGTGCGACAAGCGCGCTATCCGCGAGCTTGCCTGGAATGATTGCATGAATGCCGTTTCGTTCCTTGAGGGCTTCATCGCGCTCGTCCAACCGCAAGTCAGCCTTGCGTGCGCCTTCATCCGGACCATGGCACCGGAAACAATTATTGGACAATATTTGCCGGATGTCTTTGTTAAACGTGACCGCCCTCTTCGGCATTTCGTCTTGCGTGGGCAAGAAAGAGAGATCGCGTGCAACAAACTTTGGTTGCACCGGCTTCAGGTTCCACGCGCCAAAATCCGCACCCTGATCGATCCATGTCTTTAGAATAGCGACTTGATCTGCGTGGAGCGCTTCGCCCTTCGAGGGCATGCGCCCATCTTCATCAGACGGCAACATGAGCCGTTCAATGAGTTCACTTTGGTGTGGGTCACCGGGGACATAGACCTCGCCGTACTCGCTACCCTTGTTGAAACCGGCAACGGAATCAAGGCGCAAAGCGCCCTTTTGCGCTTCCGGTCCGTGGCACTCAATACAGCACGCCTCGATGATCGGCCACACGTCTGTCTGGAAGTCGACCTGATTTTCCGTAGCGGCTATTGTTGAGAGAACAACGAGCCCTACGAATATGGCGCGTCTTTGTAATCGCATCTAATACTCCAGACTAACGGTAACTATCTGCTACGTTTCCAGCTTAGCACAGTGCTCTAGCCTGCATCAGCCCAATCGAATTGTCCGCATTCCCGGCATCGTACAATGTGCTATCCTCTCGACTTTGTGTTTGAACGCATTGGGCAATCCAATAATTAGGGAAGCTGATGGAACCCGTAGTTATCGCGAAAAATTTAACCCGCAAGTACCGACGCGTAACTGCGCTGGACGATTTTAACCTTACGGTCCCGGAAGGCCAAGTGCTTGGACTCGTCGGTGAGAATGGAGCCGGCAAGAGCACGCTCATCCAACATATCCTTGGCATGCTCCGTGCCCAGTCCGGAACGATGCGGGTATTTGGTCTCGATCCGGTACAGGAACCGGTGAAGGTACTCAGTCGAATCGGATATCTCTCCGAGAATCGAGACATGCCGGGTTGGATGCGTGTGCGCGAACTGATGCGGTATTGCCACTCGCTCTATCCGGGATGGGACCCCAAATACGCGGAAGAGCTGCGCGAGTTATTTGAACTGGACCCGACCGCAAAATTGCGCACGCTATCTCTTGGCCAAACCGCGAAGACCGGGTTGTTGGCCGCGCTCGCGCACAAGCCTGACCTGCTGGTCCTAGACGAACCATCGTCCGGACTGGACCCGGTGGTTCGACGCGACATTTTGGGTGCGATATTCCGATCCGTCGCTCACGAGGGGCGCACGGTATTGTTCTCGTCTCATCTATTAGAGGAAGTGGAACTGGTCGCGGACCGCATTGCGATGGTCCACGCTGGCAAGTTGATGATTCATGACACGCTCGATCAAATAAAGACGGAACATCATCGGGTCACGCTCCGCTCTTCGAATGGACAATCCAGCGCGCCAACATTGCCCGGCACCCTATCTTCCGAACAATCAGGGCTGGAATGGAAAGTCGTGTGTTTTGCCCCGGAATCGGAACTACGGGCCTCCGCGCAATCCGCAGGACATGAAATTGTGTCTATCGAACGGCCCAGCCTCGACGATATCTTCGTGGCCCGGGCCGGCACGCCGATTAATTCGGGAAGGGACTAGGCGTGCGCGCATTCACAACCTTGCTCTGGGAACAATGGCGGCAGACGTGGCGCGGGCTTGCGCTAATCGCTGGTGCGCTCTTTGGATATTGGTTGCTGCTCATCCTGGTTGAGCGGCTCGTCTTCATCATCTTTTCTAATAACCCGCGCATCGCACTGGCGGCCGCCTACGTACCCGTCGCGGGCGCCGTCGGACTCCTGTTCATGCAGGAAAGCCGAAGCCAAATTGGGTTTGCCTATCCGCGACGAATGTTCTGGCTACCGGTGCATACCTATGCGTTGGTTGGCGCACAGTTTCTGTACAAGATCGCGGTAATCGCTCTGCTCGCAGCAGCAGCCGGATGGATTTGTGCTACGGAGATTAAATTGACGTTCGCGATCATGCCTCAGGTCGTCATGTTCACGGGAATGGCCGCTACGTTGTTGGGCATGGTGTTCTTGGTTTGCGGCTACGGCACGGGAACTGGACTTGCCCTGTTCGTTCCCGCGGCCGCGATTTCCATCCTTGCTTTTCGGTATGTCTACGCGGCCGTGTCGCACAATTTCATTTTACAGATGCCGCCAAGCGCCTATGATCTAGCGCAGATTGGCTTGACGCCGGAAACCGGGGAATTCCTCTATGTTTACCCGGAATTTTCGGCTTGGACCTGGTGGGGAGGCGCAGCCACGATCGTGTGGTGGGCAATGGTGAGCTATCTTGCCGCGCGGCGTGCGCGATCGGAAGTGCCGGGTGATCGCGTCGGGCGGTGGGTCCGCATGGTATCGAATGTGACGTATCTCGACCGGGATAGCGATGAATTCGCTTCACCCGAGGCAGCGCACCGATGGTTTGAATGGCGGCGCGTGGTGTACATGTACCCCTGGATAACGTTGGCCCTCGGACTGTTTATGGTCGCCACTCTACGATCTTCCATGGAAGACGAGGAGAACAAGTTTATTGTCGGGTTCAGCCTTCTGGGGATCGCGCCAGCGATTGTGGCGGTATTGATCGGCTACGCGATGACACGCCCCGATCCTCGATATATGTGGTTCGTCGGTGGTCGTCCCTTGACCACGGGAACCATATCGAGAGTGCGTCTTCTTGTTTCCATCAAAGCGATCGCCATCGCTTACCTACTTGCATTCGTCGCGTATACGGGCGCAAGCTTTATTTTGTTTCAAAGTACGAATCCGATAAGCGCGCTCGTTACGGACCTCGAACTCATTACGTCAACATACGGTTCCTCGCGCAACAGTCTCGTTATGCTTGCCAGCGCCGTTTGGATCGCGCTCATCGTTGTATGGTCCATGTTTTGGATGGGCCGCACCGCTGGTGTCGTCGCGTGGATTGCCGCGATATTGGCGTCGGCTTATTTCTATTTTGACGGTGGACGTGTGTATCAACGCCAAGGCGACAACATTGTGTCGCCGACTTGGATCGCATTCGGGAGCGCGTTGACCCTGCTCATGGTGATTGGCGTAGTCGCGGTATTCAGTTGGGCGATTTACCGCAAATTGCTCAGCGTCAAGACGCTCCCTGCCATCGCGATTGTCGCCGCTGTTACCGTCTGGGCCGGGTTCCAATTCAGGGATGTAATTGGCCCGGACAACATGGTGCCAGCCCTGATTTGGATATTGGTCCCCATCGCTCCCTTTGCGACCGTCCCCGTGACCCTCGCATGGCAACGACACCGCTGATTGCGCCTCTCTGGGCCCACTACCCCCATATCTTGCCTTTGAGGGGTCTAGCGGATAGTATGCGGGGCGTCTGAACGGGGGACGAAATCAGGGGTCAGCCCAGTGCTGTGCCCGGGGGAACATGGCTACCATCACGCTAGCGATCTGCGCGCGAAACGCCGCGGACATTATCGGAGACTGTCTGAACAGTATCGCGGCGCAGACAGTTGTTCCGGAGGTGATCGTCGTCGCAGTGGACGATGACGACGATCCTACAATCCCGGTCGCCGAGCACTATGGCGCTCACGTCATCGTTGCCCATTCTTCCGGACTCTACGAAGCGCGCAACGCGGTACTCGACTCTTGCGAGACCGACTATCTTGCGTTCACCGACGCCGATTGCGTGTTGGTCCCTGAGTGGATCGCGCATGCCAAGGCCGTGCTGGACACAAGAATCGATGTAGCAGGGGGCACGGGTCGTCACCCTGCGATCGGGAAACGGAATCTCGCGAGTTGGTTACACCACATGTGGTTCATCGTCGAAACGGAATGCACGGGTGAAACACAGGGCATCATCGGCGGCAACAGTTATTTTCGAACGGACGCTTTGCGCGCCGTCGGCGGATGGTTGCAATTGAAAGGACACAGCGCGGCGGAAGATATGTATATCGCGCACGCCTTGCAGGAGGCAGGACACAAACTCTGGTTTGACGAACGCATCGCGGCACAGCACCACTATGAAACTCGGCTAAAAGGGCTGTGGCGAAAAGCGGTCATGATGGGCAAGGACATCGTTGTCATGATGCGTGCAGCGGGAATTCGCAGCGGTCTTTGGTGGTACACGCTCGCCATACCGTGCCTCGCCGCGATGGCGTTGTCAGGTCTGATCCTGGCGGGTCTTTGGCATGGCGTGATTGGTGGATTGATCGGCGCAACACCGCTGGCGCTAACGTTTACGTTCCTCGCCGTGCGATTTCGGAGTGTACGCACTGCGGCACCGCGTTGGATCGCGAGATGGATACTTATTTGGCCGTATAGCATAGGCATTCTCAAAGGCCTCGTCTCCCCCATTCCCATTGAATCCACTGATCGGCTAAACCGAACGGAAGCCCTAGGACGGGCAGCATGAAAACGAAACTCTGTTTGGTGTGTTCCCACGGCGGTCATCTCTCGGAAATGTTGGCGTTGAATGACGCGTTCAAGGACTGCGACTCATTCTATTTCTGCTATGACGCGGAGACGACTCGTGGGTTGCCGCGCGCGTACCGTGTCGCAAACAAACCACTAAGTCCTATTGCCTTTCTTGCGAATCTGGGACGGCTCGTTCGGATTTTTCGCCGAGAGCGACCGGATGCCATCGTGTCCACGGGCGCAGAAATCGCGATTACCGCCGTACTTGTGGGTAAGGCGTTTCGTGTTCCACTCATTTACATCGAGTGTGGCGCGCAGGTGTCCACTCCATCGACGACTGGCCGTTTGTTGTACTACGTCGCCGATCGATTCTACGTGCAATGGCCGGAATTGTTGGCTGCCTACGGGCCGGGCGCGAAGTTTGTCGGCAGCCTGATCGACAGCACCGAGGAGCGCGTCGCGGCATGATTTACGTCACCGTCGGCACGATGTTCATGGATTTCCCCCGGCTCATCAATGCGATGGATGACATTGCCCATGCGAGCGGCGAGGAAGTGGTTATTCAGACCGGGATGGGGCCGACGACACCCGTACATGCAGCGCACTTCGCGTTTAAAGATCGCGAAGAAGTTCAAAAAATTCAGGAACGTGCACGACTGATTGTATGTCACGCGGGCATCGGCGCCGTTCACGACGCGCTTGCAGCACGACGACCGTTCAT
>JAJDAB010000164.1 GCA_029262095.1 Candidatus Hydrogenedentota bacterium | reverse complement strand
ATCCTTCCCATGGGCCGACCCGGCCAAGCAAGACTGAAGGAAGGTGCGCTGAATAATGGAAGATATTGGGTTTCTGAAAGTATCGGGTGTCTCGGGCCTTTTGGCCTTGGCATTCATGGCCTACTTGGCACGGTATACGCTCTCGAAGCCGCAAGGCAATGCGACAATGGAGCGTCTGTCCCTGGAAATTCAGAAGGGCGCTAGGGCGTTCCTGCGCCGTGAGTATCGTTACGTTTTCACGTTTGTCGTGATCATTTTCGCGCTGTTTGCCGGTGTTGGAATGTATGACGAATCGCTTGGATTGTCGTGGAAGACTGGCGCCGCATTCGTCGCGGGTGCTTTCGCGAGTGCCCTTGCCGGGTTCCTCGGCATGAACATTGCCACGCGCGCCAACTCGCGTACTGCTGCAGCCGCTGAGTCCGGCGGTGTTGAAAAGGCGCTCGATGTCGCGGTGAGTGGCGGCGCGGTCATGGGTATGGGCGTGGTTGGCATCGCGTTGCTCGGCCTTATTTCCGTGTACTGGTTCTTCGATGGCGACGCGCAGATTGTCAGTGGATACGCAATGGGCGCATCACTCGTTGCCCTGTTCGCGCGTTCCGGCGGCGGTATCTTTACCAAGGGCGCCGATATGGGCGCGGATTTGGTCGGTAAAGTTGAGGCTGGGATTCCTGAAGATGACCCCCGAAATCCAGCGGTCATCGCCGATAACGTTGGCGACAACGTTGGCGACGTCGCCGGTTTGGGCGCGGACTTGTTGGAGTCGTTTGTCGAATCCATCATCGCGAGTTTGATGGTCGCGTCGCTCATCTATGCGACCATGGAAAATGCACCCGAGTTTGTCGTGGCATTTCCGTTCTGGGTGGCGTCGATCGGCATCGTGGCGTCGATAGTCGGCGTGATGTACGTCAAGATCTTCGCGAGTTCCAATCCGCAAGGCGCGCTCATGATGGGGACCTACATTAGCGCGGCGTTATCTATCGCCGGCGTATTCAGTTATTCCTGGTGGCAAGGTGCGGCGTTTACGCTCGATGGAGCTAACTACACGCAATGGGGCCCGGCGATTGCCTGCGTCATTGGTATTGGCTCCGGCGTCATCATCGGATTTGCGAGTGAGTACTTCACCTCGTCCAAATACAAACCGGTTCAGAAGCTCGCGGAACGCTGCCAAACCGGACCGGCGATTTGCGTCACGGATGGTACCGCGGTGGGCATGCAAAGCACATTGGTAACGGTTGTGCTGGCGATCGCGGTTATGGCTGCGTATCACTTTGCGGGCGTTTACGGCGTTTCGATTGCCGCGCTCGGCATGCTGGCAACGACCGGAATGGTTGTCGCCGTGGACAGCTACGGTCCGATTGCGGACAACGCGGGCGGTATCGCCGAAATGGCGCATCTCGATCCGAAAGTCCGTGAGATTACCGACAACCTCGATTCGGTCGGTAACACGACTGCGGCCATCGGTAAAGGCTTCGCAATCGGTAGTGCGGCATTTGCGGCCATCGGTCTGTTGAGTGCGTTCATGCTCGCGGCAGGACTGACCGGTGCCGAAACCGCATTGAGCGAACCGAATATTCTTGCAGGTGTGCTCATTGGTGCGATGATGCCGTTCTTCTTCTCGTCGTTGTTGTTCCGCGCTGTGGGTTCATGCGCCGATACAATGATTCAAGAAGTGCGCCGCCAGTTCGCCGAGATTCCTGGGTTGCGGGAAGGCAAAGAAGGCGTATTCCCCGATAGTACGAAGTGCGTCGACATCGCTACGCAAGGCGCGATTAAGGGCATGATGTTCCCGGGACTATTGGCGATTGTCTTTCCCGTCATCATTGGTTTCTCGATGGGCGCGGCTGGCCTCGCGGGCATGCTCGTCGGCGCGATAGCCACCGGCGTTATGCTTGGGATTCAAACCGCCAACTCCGGTGGTGCGATGGATAACGCAAAGAAATACATCGAAGAAGGACACTTCGGCGGCAAGAATTCCGAAGCGCATCACGCGGCTGTCGTAGGTGACACCGTCGGCGATCCGCTCAAGGACACCGTTGGTCCTTCGATCAACATCCTCATCAAACTGATGTGCGTAATCTCGTTGGTGCTCGCACCGCTCTTCGTATAACGCGCATTTCATAGTCGCAAACGAAACGGCCTCGGTGAACACCGGGGCCGTTTTTTCTTTGCTCTCTTGTTGGCATTTCGCCTTTAGGCGGAAGGGTCGAAAAGAAAAAGCGCCGCCTGTAGGCGGAACTACGAACTTGGATCGATCTACTTCGTGAAATTCGACAGGTGAATTACCGCAGCTTCGATCCCGCATATGCGAATGGGGTCGCGACGGTGCGGAACGTCGACCGCACGATAGGGGAACTTTCGACCCAACGTGCCATGAAGGGTGACGCGCCGTAGTACATCTTAATCATAAGTTTGCCTGGCGCGGTGGCGGCGAGCGCTTGATCGCGGAACGCGCGCAGTTGTTGGAGCGTTTCCGGATCGCCGTTGAAGGCTTTGGATGCGGCGCATCCACTGGTGGTTGATGTCGTGCCGCCGTTCCCTTTTAGAAACGGCTCCGCTTTTGGAAAGAAATCACGGAAGGATGAATACCAATCGACGTTACCCGCAGTATTGACGCAGGAGTGAAGGGGGCCATTGCTGAGCGTGCCGATTACGCGATAATTCGATGAAGCAAGTAATAACGGACTGCCCGACGATCCCGGTTCCGTCACGCCTTCGATCCACTGCACTTTCGTCTGCAGCGTAAACGAACCGGATGACTGGTCTACGCCGTCAACTTCACCCTGCGAGATACGCATGTGCGCGCCATCGGGGAAGTGAATGGACGCGAGCGCCTCGTCTAATTGTGGTGTGCCGGTCTCCCAGCCCAAGAATGTCCGACCGAACGGTCCGCTCGGTACTTGGTCTAACTCAAGTAGCGTGATGTCGAGTACGTTGTCCGTTGCCATGATGGAGACACCGCTGCTTCGCGGTAACACAGAAAAAGACGGCGGATCATTTGTGCCACATGCCGATGCGCGATAATCCCAAATAATATCGACGTTGCCCGGGCCCGCGGCGCTGGGTACGCAGTGCCAGGACGTCAGATACAGCGGTTCAAAAACACTTGTGTCCGGATTGTTTACCAGCGCGCCGGAACAGAGCGCGGCGTCGCCATTCCCAACCGGAACTACCATGACCCCAACACCGGTGGCGACGCTGGCTAGGGTTGGATTGGTTTCGCATTCGATGTTGATGTTGCAGGAAAGCTCTTTGGCCGCGACTGAAAGATCGCGATAGATGTGCGAAATTCCTACGACTTCGACCTGCGGTCTGATCGACGCAGTCGTCCGCAAGATCAACACGGCCGTGTCGCCATCGATGGTTGGCAACCAACGCCCGCCTTCAACATGGTCGCTGGCCTCAAATGGCCCAAACGCTCGCGGCACTGTGGGATCGATCACCCACGCTTCATCCTCGTTGGACAACTGCGAGAGGTCGACCTGAACACGGAGACCCAATGCATCAGTTGAAACGATTGCGGCAGAATACGATGTGTATCCCGCATCCGGCGCACCGGTATCGAATAAGAAATCGGCGTCCCAGGAAAGCGCGACGCCGCGGCCGACACGCATCATTTTGAATTCAGCGTCTTCTTCACGGAGAAACGAATTTAGTCCGGTGAACGTATCAACGACGTGTACGCGGCCAATAGACTGAAGATAACTGGCGGCCTCTGAACTAGGCATCGGATGAATGGAAGAGGTGAGTCTGCTCTGACTCGTGAGCGGCGCCATAGACGCATGGTCCGCTGCTGGCTGCGCAAATGCGATCCCGGCTATCGCCAGACAAACCAGCAGCGCAGATCTAAATCGCCTTGTACCCACCACAGGTGCTGCCTCCGTGCCGCCAGAACGCACGAGATCAATCCTGGACACCTAAAAAAACGTCGCCCATTGGCGTATCATTCGCAAATGAGCGATCCCCCCGCTCGATACTGTACCGTCGAGCGGCCCCTTTGTTATGTTATATAATGACAAACTAATGCATTATTTGCAACTTTCGCCAAATTTAGTAAACAAATAACACAAGATGTGGATGGCGATGGATGATTGAGTACAGTATCGAGTTTCAGGGTATTGGGACGTAGCGCGGAATTGAACTCGACACCGCATAATCTTCTCGCCGTGGTGGGTACGACTGCGTCTGGGAAGACGCAGCTGGGTGTTCAACTCGCGCGACGGTTTGGCGGGGAGATTATCGCGGCCGATTCGCGGCAAGTGTACCGAGGTCTTGATCTGGGGTCGGGCAAAGACTTGGCCGAATATCAGGCGGGCGGTCCGCCCGTTCCTTATCATCTGATCGATATCGCCGACCTTAATACGGAGTACAACGTCTTTGCCTATCAACAGGATTTCTATCGCGCACTGCATTCAATCTCTGAACGGGGTGTCTTGCCGATTGTGGTCGGAGGATCGGGGCTCTATATCGAAGCGGTACTCAGCCGTTATCGGATGGTTGAGGTTCCGGAAGACGCGACGTGGCGCCACCGCGCGGAGACCCTGAATGACGCTGAATTGGAAGATCGCCTACGAACATTGAAAAGCGACCTTCATAACACGACAGACTTGAACGATCGTACACGGACGATTCGCGCGATCGAAATCGCCGAATACTCGGCCAGCCACGTGCCCGATCCCGCGCCGGACATACGCCCGCTTGTGTTGGGTGTGCGGCTGGAGAAAGACGAGTTACGTCGACGAATTCGCGATCGGCTCGTCCTTAGAATCGACGAAGGGTTAATCGAGGAAATAGAGGCGTTGCTCCGTAGTGGAGTCTCGAAGGAAAAGTTAGATCTACTGGGTCTTGAGTTTCGGTATGTTCTTCAATTCTTGGACGGCGACATTAAGAATAAGAATGATCTAATACAAAAACTCTCTGCCGCGATCGTGCAGTTTGCCCGCAAACAATCGAAATGGTTTCGGCGTATGGAACGGCGAGGCACGGTCATTCACTGGATCGACGGGCCGGATGTTGGCGGGGCAATCGATATTGTCTCAAACGCTTTTCCAGCGGCGACGCCGGACTAACCGATGCAGCAAGAATTTTCGCGTTACCTTTCCAAGCAAGCGGATCTCGACCGCTGGCCGTTGCACGTGGACGGCGCGGACGATGTTAACACTGTCATCGTCATTCCGTGCCTGGCGGAGCAAAGTAATCTTGGTCAGACGTTGACCAGTCTCGCGGCGTGCAGTTCCGAACGGTTACGCCAAACATTGGTCATTTGTGTCGTTAACAATCGTGCGCCGGAACACGCGCGGGCGGACGATATTGCGGACAACCACGCGTTGATTTGCGACTTGCGGGCCTTGTTGGAAGGCCGCGACTCTAAAACATTCTCGAGCGACATTCGTTCCGCATTGCGAGTGGCATACGTTGATGCGTCGACTCCCAGAAACGAACTTCCCGAAAAAGACGGTGTGGGATTGGCGCGTAAAATAGGTCTTGACTGGGGCGTGTCATTGCTCAGTGAATCGGACGTCGCAGTTCGACTCCTATGTTGCCTCGACGCGGACACGACCGTGGAACCGAACTATCTCGATGCACTTCGCGCAGCATTTTCACAACCGCGTGCGTGGGCAGGTGTTGTCCACTTCGAACACCCGTTGCCGGATGACCCCACGCAACGGTCAGCGATTATTGGTTACGAATGTTTCCTGCGTTGCCACGTCTATGGGCTACGCGAAGCCAAATCGCCCTACGCGTTTCATACTGTCGGTTCGACGATGGTGTGCACGCCGGAGGCCTACGTCGCGGTGTCCGGCATGAATCGTCGTCAGGCCGCAGAAGACTTTTACTTCCTACAACAACTCGCCAAAACGGGCGAGTTGCAGTCGATAGTCTCGACGACTGTGCATCCTTCGGCGCGGCCATCGCATCGCGTGCCGTTTGGGACCGGGCGACGCGTAAACGACCTCTTGACGAACGCGGACGAACCTGTGAAGGTTTACGATCCAACTGTATACGGACCGGTTCAACAAGTGTTGGCATTGGCTGATACTACGCCCGACAGTTTACAAGACAGCTTCGGATCACTCCAACAACGATCTCCCTTATCGCACGCGTTCTTGCAGGAGCAAAACTTCGAAGTCGCGTGGTCGCGAATGCAGAAGGATTCGGCGACCGAGCGGCAGCGTGTTCGCCAATTCCACACGTGGTTCGACGCGTTTCGTACACTGAAACTGGTTCATTTTCTTCGCGATAATGGGATGCCAAACGTAGCGATCGAAGATGCCGCTCGCCTGTGGGCGGGGCAAGATCATGCCGACCCGGAACGGTTC
>JAJDAB010000163.1 GCA_029262095.1 Candidatus Hydrogenedentota bacterium | reverse complement strand
CGATCAGAGTATGTTTCAAATCGAGGACGACGAGTATTATGCTGAACCGGAACCCCTCCAAGGGACAGCCGGTGATTCAACTGAAGACTTGAGCATTCCAGCATTCATGCGGCGGCGGCGCCGGGAAGAGGAATAACGCCTTGACCGATAGCGGCGACCGCGGGAGCAACGATTGGCAATTCTAGAGCAGTTGTTACAGGCGGCAGTCGAGCGAAACGCATCCGATATTCATGTCAAGATGGATAGCGTGCCGTTCTTCCGTGTCGACGGGGAAATGATACCGCGCAAGCGATCGCTAAGCACGGACGATGTGCTCGAAATGGTCGAGGAAATGCTCGACGGACGGCAACAGAATGAACTTGAAGAAAACGGCGAGGTCGACCTTGCATTTTCGACGCCTGAATTGGGCCGGTTCCGAGTCAACGTGTTTAAACAACGGGGAAACGTCTCCGTTGTGATGCGTCGTATCAAGGACGAGATTCCCGACTTCGACTCTTTGCATCTCCCGTATGCCGTTGAGCGATTCGCGGAAATGCAGCGGGGGCTGGTGCTGATCACGGGAACGACGGGCAGTGGTAAATCGACGACGCTCGCGTCAATTGTTGATCGAATCAACAAGAATCGAAAGTGTCACATTGTTACCATCGAAGACCCAATTGAGTTTACGCACAATGACAACAAGGCGGTGGTGAATCAGCGAGAAATCGCGATCGATACGACTTCGTTTTCTTCTGCGTTGAAGGCAGTGATGCGCCAAGATCCCGACGTCATACTGGTTGGCGAAATGCGCGACCTCGATACATTTCAGGCCGCGATATCCGCTGCGGAAACCGGCCATCTAGTTTTCAGCACGTTGCACACCACGAACGCGATGCAAACAATCGACCGTATCGTCGATTTGTTTCCCTCCAATCAACAAGACCAAATTCGCTCACAACTCTCGCTTAACTTGAAGGCTGTCATGTGTCAACGGTTACTGGCGCGTGATAGCGGGAAAGGCCGCGTGCCGGCGTGTGAAGTGTTGATGGTTTCACCCTCGGTGCGAAAACTGATCAAAGACAACCGTGTCGAGCGAATTCCGTTGGCGATTCAGCAGGGTCGGGACGAGGGCATGCAGGGCTTTAACGACAGCCTTTATGGTCTGTTGAAAGCGAAATTGATATCAGCTGAAGTGGCCGAAGAGGCTTCCGATAATCCGGCGGAGCTCGCGCTGATGATGCAGGGCATTCAACTCAATCAAATGCGCGGTGGGCTACTCGGTGAAGAAAAACGACGTCCTCACGAAGGCATGAACACGATGTAGCTCGAACACGAAATATTGATTCGAATCTTGGTGCTAGCCTGCTTTGCAATTGAGTAATTGGGGATGCATCACGAATCGGTCGATTACCGCAACGCGTATATCGGGATATCGGATGCTGGGTTCGTAGCATTGAAAAAACCTGAAGTTGCTCGACTAAATGTCGACCGGTCTTCGTCGTACGCCCAAAGAACGAATCCGGTCTTATATTCGTTATTCCCCATATTGACCATGAAATACATTTCGGCAAATAGGGTTGATTCTACATCGAATCTGCGGTTAACTGAATCAGCTATACTGTCACGAAACTGGGAATTGGCTGGATTGTTTTCTATAAGGCTCGGTTCAAGTAACTTTCCGAGGTTTCCCCGTTCAATTCTGACGGGAGTGATAGGAAATCCAATGCCCTTAATTGGTCCGTCAGTAAGAAGGCGTTTCCCACGCTGTTCCGCGGCTGTCTCGGATGTATAGCGACCGTTTCGTTCCAATCTTGAGGGGTTTTCCTTTTCGGTGAGTTCGTTTAAGATTTCGTGATCGTTGGTCCAGAGCCACTCGAGGTATCGCTGGGCTGATAGTGCGAGATCTTCCTCCATCTCTGCGGTAAAGGGAGTTTCTTCGATTGTAGTTATATGCGGCTTGAATAGCTCAAGAATGTTCACGTCCTCAATTCTCTTAATCGGGATATATGGTCGAAGTTCAAGGTCGATAGATTGTCCCATGAGAGAACGATCGAGAAGGAACTCTGCGTCAGGTAGTTGAGCGGCCTGAGGCTTAGATGCCGCTACCGCTGACCCTGGGAGAACAACAATTCTCTCCTGCTTCTCGATCGTCGTAATGGTGGGCGAAGCGTTCTGAAATCGGCTAAATAGGACTAACATGGCCATCCCAAACACGACCAGAAGGATAAGTAATTTTTGGGTTTTTCCCACCGCCTAAGTCCTTTAAGTAAAAACGCAGGAAGAATTTCTTCTTCCTGCGCGAATTTTGTGTGGATATTCCGGTCTGCCAGCTAGTGCAGATCCCATTGATTAGACCCGTGTAATCATGCGCAAACACCCAAATTAATGACGACGCCCCCAATCTGACAGGAACACCC
Organism: Candidatus Hydrogenedentota bacterium; assembly: GCA_029262095.1. Lineage (GTDB taxonomy): Bacteria > Hydrogenedentota > Hydrogenedentia > Hydrogenedentales > SLHB01 > JAJDAB01. The sequence continues at coordinate 3,050 of JAJDAB010000163.1, read as the reverse complement.
AAGCGGAACGCCGTTGATATCTTGGCAAGTATGAATGTAAATGTATTCGTCATCGCCAACACACTCAGTGGTCGTATCACAGTACTTCCCGCTGCAGGCGGCTTCGGCAGTTGGCAGGGTTACAGCCGCGCCAATGATTCCGATCGACAGGGCAGCCACGATAGCGAATAGCGTTCTCATTCGTTTCATATCCTGTTCTCCTGTTTTCGAGTCCACATCAGAAAAAACATTTGGCTCTTCTCGTTCTAGATAGACCATACTCGACAAAATGAGCAAATGTCAATAAGGGAGTAATGCAGGAAATCCACTAATTATGGTGTACTAGAAGCAAAACTGAAGTAAACAAAAATACAATGGCCTAGTTGACGGCTATACATCTTTGATATTGAACCCCATGCGGATCCCTTTTCCCATTAGTTTCGCCGATAAGCTTCGAGGAATTATGCGGCCTACCATTACTGCTGCCCGCGTCATCAAGGGACTCGCAATTGATGCAGATCCCAATCGTCGCAACGTTATATCGACTACGTGTTCCGCTGAGGCCGACATGCGCGTCGCGAGTCTAATCGTTTCTTCGGACAATCCTTCGGCTTCAAAGAATTCTGTCGCCGTGTTCGCCGGGCATAGCGTGATCACGTCGATGCCTTTGCGTTTAAGTTCTTGATGCAACGCATCACCCAGCGATAGATCAAATGCTTTCGTTGCGCCATAAACCGATTCATATGGTGTGCCCACAAAACCCGCAAGCGACGAAACCATGATCAAAGCACCCGTCTCGCGTTCAACCATCTCCGGAAGAATAGCCCGAGTTAAGAGCACTGGAGTCAAACAATTGAGCTTGACCATCGCGGCGAGCCTTTCCGGATCGCGCGTGACGAATTCGCCCGAGTGTCCGAAGCCAGCATTATTGACGAGCATGCCGATTGGCGTATCGCCCAGTACGTCCATGAGCTCGTCAACGCAGCCTTCGACACTGAGATCAAGTGGAACCGGCATGCATTCAACGCCGTGGGCATCTTGAAGTTCTTTTGCGAGTTGTTCCAGGCGGTCTTTTCTGCGGGCGACCAGTACGCAATTGATGCCCTGCGCGGCGATGGCCCGGGCAAATTCACGCCCAATTCCGGCAGATGCGCCGGTGACAAGTGCCCATCCCTCATACAGCTTCAGATCTTTCATTGATCCCCTTTCCGCGGAAACAGACTAGGCTATCAATTGGGGCGTTTCAGTAAAAGCCAGTGGTGCCGTGACGCGAACGATTTGTCACCTATTCTGGATGAATGTACGATGGTGGTCGGTTTGCGGCGGGTGCAATTTGTATCGAGGCGATATTGTCGTATCATTTGTACTTGCTAAAATTACAGGAGATTTTTCGATATGGATCAAAACACAAGTGGTCATACACGTCGTTCGTTCCTTGCCGCTGGTGGCGCGGGCGTGGCGTTTTCGGCGCTCACCGGATCGGGTACCGCTTCTGCGGTCGAGGCCAGTGCCGTGGAAAAAGCGAACGAAGAACTCACTCGTAAACTGTGCGCGGATATCGCAACACTAGATGTCGACAAATTGGCCGGCTATCTTGACGATTCGTTTCGATTTCAGCTGATTGAAGGACAACCGATCATCGAAGGTAAGGAGAAATTCCTCGGGTTTATCAAGGGATTCGCTGGACCGTTCGAGCGGGCGGAATTCATCGTTCATCGATTGCATGTCCTTGGAAACTTAGTGATCACCGATCGAACGGATCACTTTTTCGCTAGAGAAGGCGGAAAAGACCAGACCTTTAAGGTGACTGGCTTTCACTGGATTAAGGATGGAAAATTCTTCGAGTGGAAAGATTACTCATTACCCGAATAGTCGTTTTTCCCGGTAGAGGCGTTTGGCGACCGATTCAAGTGAAGTGGAACCCTCAGGCGTGCGCGGGCATAATACCTAACATGTGAATTACAGGGGGGTTGTGCCCGCCGCGCCATGGAATATTCGACAATAATTTCACGCAGGGAGGTCTACGTGGCCCGATATTTGCTGTGTGCGACTCTTATTCTTGGATCGCTCGCCTGGTGTTCAGTGGCTCAGGATGCAGGCATGGATGTAACGGCGCCCATCGCCGAAGCATCTGATTCCGGAGGAATCCAACCCACTGAAATGACTCTTCGGGACATGATTCTTGAAGGTGGAGCGATACTCTGGATCATCGGCATTCTCAGCGTGTTCACGCTGATGATGACCTTGTACTTTTTCCTCACGGTCACACCGCGCCGCGAAGTTCCGGCCAAATTCGTGCGGCGTGCGCACGCGCAGCTTGCAGACAACGATCTCCGGGGCGTGCAACAGATGTGCGAGGATCGCGACGAGCTAATCGCGAACGTATTGCGCGCCGGGATAAAGATGCAAGGTCATGACCGGTATGTAATCCAGGAAGCCATGGAGAGTGAAGGGGAACGTGGCGCGGCTGCGTTGTGGCAGAAGATTTCATACCTAAATAATGTGGGGGTAATCGCGCCACTTCTGGGATTACTAGGGACCGTTTGGGGAATGATTGGTGCATTTGGCGCAATCGCGTTGAACGATACCGAATCGCGCGGATTACTGATGGCGTACAACGTGGCGCAAGCGATGGTAACCACCGCCGCAGGCCTGATCCTCGCCATCCCCGCGATGGTCGCCTACTTCTATTTCCGGGGCCGTGTCGTAAAAATTATCGCACTGGTTGAAGGGGAGGCGGCGGAGTTGGTCGAGTTGTTGGTCAACCAGCCACGCACCCGATGAAGTTCGGCAAGCACGAACAGGCGGCTGCGGCTGAGATGCAGTTAGCACCGCTCATCGACATCGTTTTTCTGACGTTGGTCTTCTTCATGACCACAGCTGTATTCACGTCGCTTGAAAGCGAACTCGATATCCAATTGCCCACGGCGGACAGTTCGACGGAAATCGAGCGATCGCGGGGAGAGATTTACATCAATCTGAAATCCGACGGTTCCATCGTACTCAATGATCGCGAATTGACGGTCCCTGAATTGCAAGACGTCCTGTACCGCGTAGCCGAAAATGCGCCC
>JAJDAB010000162.1 GCA_029262095.1 Candidatus Hydrogenedentota bacterium | reverse complement strand
CAAATTGTTTGATCGCCCCGAGTGGATTGCCCTGTTCGAGATAATACTGGCCCAGCGCGAATCGGGCTGGTGCGAAATAATGGGGTATTCGCGTTTGCTGATTCGTCGGCTTTTGATTCAGATTAACCGCTTTGTTTAGTTCGACGAGGGCGCTGTCCGCGTCGCCAGCGGCTAGCAGGACGTTGCCGTAGACGGTATAGGCCATGGGATCGCGGTGCCGCACATGGGATGCGTGTCGTGCAATCGTTTTCGCTCTGGAAATATCGCCGACAGCGATCGCGTTCGCAACATTTTCTTGGAAGCGGTCGGGATGCGACGCTTCGATCGATTGAAAGAGTCGAGGGTAGCCGTAGACGAACAATAAGAAAATCGCCACGGCGATTCCGGTGATAGCAACGGCCAGAAAATGTGATCGCAGGTCTGGCACGCCGATGCGTCGCGGCTCGGGATCGGTAGTGTGCTCATTGTCCAAAACGTTGTGTCCGTGTTGACGAATAGTCGTCTTCAATAACTAGCAGGAACAGAGCCCCGTTATCGGTCGATACGTCCTGCGTTGTAGCGACTTGCTGCGTGAATTATTGAGGTTGTAGCTTGCATTTTCGATCTTGTGAGTTCTAGATTATGTCTGTAGTCTATACAGTCTAGCCCAAAAGAGAAATCTGTTGGAGCTGCAATGCGTATTCGGATTAGTTGACTGTTGTCGCTTTTATTCACACACGCCGATTATTCGGGCTCGCTTCGACTTACATCCTCAACATTTTGCTGCCAATACAGAAATCATCTATGAAAATTTCCCATAAACTCTCGCTCATACTTCGGTGTTTGCTACTTATTTCGCTGCTATCGTTCGCTTGTTCGGACGCCCCGGTTATTCAACGTGTCGTTCGCGACGTTCCGTCGGCGCTTCGCGCGTATTCGGACAAGCCCGAGCCTGGGACCATGATCGCGTTTCCGCCAGTCCCGCTTGTTCAAACTGATAAAGGGTCCGGGGATAGCAACCTGATGTTCAACCCTGATTTCGAGGAGGGGGATCGCTTCTGGAACGTCAGTGGTGCGGCCCACGCGACGTGCGCTGTGACGGACGTACTTAGCGCGACGGGGCGTTCGAGCCTCCTGATTCTGCCGTCGCTTGGCGGAAACGTATTTGCGCTGCAGACCGTGGAAGTATTGCCGAGAACCTTTTATTCTTTCAGCGCGTTGGTTTTTGCCGCTGGTGAGAGCGACGTTTCCCTGGTCGTTCGGGATGTTGAAAGTGGCGCTGTTTTGCGCGCTAATGCGATCAACGGCCCGATGAATAAATGGTCTAACGAATCGATTTCATTTGTTACCGGCGCGGCTACGAAAACGATTGCTGTTGGACTCCACTGCGCGGATCGTTCTAACAATGCGCCAGTTCTGATGGACCAATGCAGTCTCGAAGTGCTGTCTTCGCAGAATCTCTTGCCCGATGGCACGATGGAGATCGTCCCCGAACAAAGCCAAATGCCGAATTGGTATAGCGGAGGCGAGGGAATTGGGCGAGTGCCTGAAGGGTACATGAGCGTACATGCCGCAGCGCTTCCACTACTTAGGAACCGCGTTTCTTCATTGGAGTGCTTAATTCCTGGACGCCAGGAAATTCAGGGCCGTCCTGTTTGGATAAGCGCTATGGTTAAATGTGTGCCTCAGGATGGCGAGCCCGCGCCGGACGTTATCCTGAGACTACGTCTTTCCGATGCCGACGGACATCCGGTCGAGGTATCCGCGATGTTTCCGGTATTGGAAGAATGGACGGAGATTACGTTGTCGGCAACGCTGTCAACACGGAGCGCCGGGGATGAGTCGGGATTCGACGTATTGCGCGTTGAACGACCGCGAGGCCACCGTGGCCGAATCCTGGTCGACGATGTAATGATGTTTGCGATTCCAGGAGATGATTTCGCCGGAGGCTTGGTCGTGTCGCCCGCATCTCAGTAGGAGGTACCGTTCGTTTTCATGCAAAACGCAATCAAGGCGAACGCCACTCATCGAATTCCACACGGTACGCTCTGAGATGGTCGGCGAAGTATCATTGTGCGTTGGCGGTCTTTCGGTTGTAGGGATTAGGTGATGGAACCAGGTCTGCAGAAGACACAACGGTACTTGATTCTAGGGCTTGTGTTCGTTGTGGTGCTCGCCGTTTTTCCGCTTACACCGGACCCCGCAATCCACATCAAAATATTAGCCTATGAGTTGTGCGCGTTAGCCTTGCTGCTCTTGGGCGTATTCATGCATGGAGCCGACAGCGGTCATGCTTGGCGAAACTCTGCTCTCCCAGTTCTTTTTTTGGCACTACTTGCGCTCTTTGCAATCGCAACTGTTACGTCGTTCAACGTGAGTTACAGCTTGGTGCGCGAAACCATTCGGATGGCGGCACTCTTCGTTATCTTTGTAACGACTACCAGCGTCTTTCGTTCGCCTCAACGTATATGGGCGCTGTTTAGCGCCATTTGCATTGCCGTCGCCATTTCTTCTGTCTATGGCCTCGTGCAATTCATGGGGATGGATCCGTTTCCGTGGGATGCCGAGCGCTATAGTCTGCGAGAAGCCCCTTCGACCTACGGTAACCCAAATTTTGCGGCGCATACCTTAGCGTTGGCGGTGATACTCGCCGCCGGATTGGGTGCGCGAAGAGAGAGCCGCTGGGCGATTCTCTGTATCCCGATCTACTTTGTTCATTTTGCGCTCACTCAGACACGGGGTGCGCTCCTTGCACTGGCGGCTGCTCTGATACTTGTCGTAGTCGCCGTCATCATTTCACGAATCGGTCGAAAACCCGCGACAGCAGTCGCATGCACCTTCGGGATCGTGTGCGTGATCGGGATGCTTGGAATAACAGCGGTCGCGGCGCTTTCTAAAGTGGAAACTGGACAAGTCTATCCCGATGGGCTAAGCCTTACGAAGCGATATAACTCGTATTACGGCGCTAGCCTCATGATTCATGACAAACCATGGTCTGGTTTTGGTCCTGG
>JAJDAB010000161.1 GCA_029262095.1 Candidatus Hydrogenedentota bacterium | reverse complement strand
TACTAAAAAAATATTACAACATCGGCGTCGCGGTCGATACCGATCGCGGACTGCTGGTGCCCGTCCTACGTGATGTGGATTCAAAAGACATCACCCAGATCGCTGTCGAACTGAATGAGATTGCGGAACGCGCGCGAACGGGCAAGAGCCGTCTCGACGAAATGCAGGGCGGCAGTTTCACCATCAGTAACCTCGGCGGCATCGGCGGCACGGGCTTCTCCCCCATCGTCTTTCCGCCCGAAGTCGCCATTATGGGAGTCTCCCGCGCAAGTGTAGAACCCGTTTTTGTCGACGACGAATTTCAACCGCGCACAATCATGCCGTTCTCCGTGACCTACGACCACCGTGTCATCGATGGCGCCGACGCCGCACGATTCACGCGATGGATCGCCGAAGCCCTCGAACAACCATTCCTCATTTTCCTGGAAGGCTAAACGGAATGTCCCAAGAAATACACACACAAGTCGCCGTCCTCGGCGCTGGTCCCGGTGGCTACGCCGCCGCATTCGCCGCGTCCGATCACGGACTCGACACGGCCCTTATCGATCTCGAACCGAATCCCGGCGGCGTATGCCTCTACCGCGGCTGTATTCCATCCAAAGCACTGCTTCACATCGCGAAACTGATTCACGAAGCCGGTGAAGCCGATCACTGGGGCGTCCACTTCACGCGTCCCGACATCGATCTCGACCGCCTTCGCAAAAGCAAAGAAGATGTCGTCCGAAAAATGACCGGCGGTCTCGGCCAGATTTGCAAAGCGCGCAAACTTCCCTATGTCCAGGGACGCGGCAGTTTCGAAAATTCGACAACGATTCGCGTCACGAATGACGACGGTACCGAACACCGAGTCCACACGCAGCACACGATTCTCGCCACGGGTTCGCGCCCGACCGCGCTACCCGGCCTACGAATCGAATCCGACCGTATTCTTAATTCGACATCCGCGCTCGAGTTACGTGACGTGCCAGACAGTATGCTTGTCATCGGCGGCGGCTATATCGGCCTCGAACTCGGATCGGTATACGCAGCCCTCGGCTCCCGCGTCACCGTCGTGGAGATGACCGATGGCCTATTGCCCGGTGCCGACCGTGATCTCGTACGCCCCCTTGCCAACCGGCTCAAAAACACCCTCGAAGCGATTCACCTAAACACCAAAGTCGTCGATCTCGCCGAGGAATCCGACGGCATCCGCGCGACACTCGTCGCCGAAGATGGCGCAGAAACGGTCACTACGTTCGACAAAGTCCTCGTAAGCATCGGCCGCAAACCCAATTCGAGCGGCGTCGGCCTGTCCAATACGCAAGTACAAATTGACGAACGGGGATTCATTCGCGTCGACGAACAACGCCGCACAAACGACCCGAATATCTTTGCCATCGGCGACATCGTCGGCGAGCCCATGCTCGCGCACAAAGCGACGCATGAAGGCCGCGTTGCAGCTGAGGTAATCGCCGGCAACCGCGTAGCGTTCGAACCCAATGCGATCCCTGCCGTCGTTTTTACCGACCCGGAAATTGCGTGGTGCGGGCTAACCGAAACCCAGGCCAAAGCGCAAGGTATCAAAGTCGATGTCGCCCGTTTTCCATGGGCCGCCTCCGGACGCGCGACCACGATCAATCGAAACGAAGGCATAACGAAACTACTCACTGACCCGGAGACCCATCACGTCGTCGGCATTGGAATCACCGGCGCCGGAGCGGGCGAACTCATCGCCGAAGGCGTCTTAGCCATGGAAATGGGCGCGACCGCCGAAGACATCGGCCTCACCATTCATCCGCATCCCACGTTGAGCGAATCCATCATGGAAGCGGCCGATTTGGTCTATGGGCGCGCCACCCACATCTACCGGCCAAAAGCCGCGCGAAAGAAAGCTCCCGCCAACTCCTGACACCGTAACTCTGGCATGCGCGACGCCTTTGCGATATCATGCCGCGCTGCTGCGGTGCTAAGTTCGCCTTCCGCTATCCTAAACCGTTCTAAACTAACGGGCACAGTTTGTCCCTAGAAATAACATCATGCTTGCAATCGAATTCGCAGCGTCAACATCCCCCTTAGTCCCCCTTCGAAAGGGGATCATGGGGGATGTTGTGTCCTCGCACGATACCCACTATTTCGCCAGAATTCGCTGCGAATCAAACACCACCACCTCAAAAGAGTAAAGTTAGAAATATGCCGCCGAAGAAAAAGCCTGCAACACGCCGTAGAACAGCGAACCCGCACGACAGCATCGTCATTAAGGGTGCGCGCGAACACAACCTGAAGAACATCAGCCTTTCAATTCCACGCGAAAAACTGGTCGTCATCACCGGGCTTAGCGGTTCGGGAAAATCCAGCTTAGCTTTCGACACGATTTACGCCGAAGGCCAACGCCGCTACGTGGAAAGCCTATCCGCCTACGCCCGCCAATTCCTAGAACAGATGGAAAAGCCGGATGTCGATTACATTGAAGGGCTAAGCCCCGCGATCTCTATCGAACAAAAGACGACCCATCGGAATCCACGGTCCACGGTCGGTACCGTGACTGAGATCTACGACTACCTGCGCCTACTATTCGCGCGAATCGGAAAACCCCATTGCCCCAGCTGCGGCAAACCCATCCAACAACAAACGCCGCAGGCCATCGTCGATGGCATCATGAAGCAACCGAACGGCACACGAATCCAGCTCCTGGCACCCATCATCCGTCAGCGCAAGGGCACTTATCAAAAGAATTTCGACGACATCAAGCGACAAGGTTTTACCAGGGTTCGTGTCGATGGCGAATTTCGGACCCTCGATGAGCCGATAGAATTGGCGCGCTACGTTAAACACGATATCGACGTAGTCGTCGACCGACTTGTCGTGAAAGAAGGTATCCGCCGCCGCCTCACGGACTCCGTGGAGACCGCGCTGAAACTTGCGGCAGGCATCGTGCGTATTTACGCCGAATTTCCAAACAAGAAAGTTGAAGAAACTCTGCAGAGCGAACACTTCGCTTGCGTCGATTGTGGAGTCAGTTTCGACGAACTCAGCCCGCGCATGTTCTCGTTCAACAATCCACACGGCGCATGCCCCG
>JAJDAB010000160.1 GCA_029262095.1 Candidatus Hydrogenedentota bacterium | reverse complement strand
GGCCACGAAGACATCCCCGACGCTGCGATTGCTTGGCTGGCCGATCATCGCTAGAGATGTTGCTCCGGCAAATCCGATGTTTGGCACCGCAGCCCGAAGAGCAATGGCGCTATCGAAAGGCGAACCAAACTTCTCGGCGCTTTCGATTCCAATCGGCGATACGCTCGCTGAATCTCATGTCCTGGCCAGTCTGTAGACTACCGAGACCGTAGGGTGCGACAAGCGCTCCACCACCGATCGGGCCAAAATGTGGCTCTCTGTTCGTGTTTATTTTGACGTAACTGAATCTGAATATTGAACTGAACATCTCTAGGGGTGGAATACTGAAAAGTTCTTTCCCGGTGACTGCATTCCACACTCGGATATTGCCACTGAGTTGTTCTGTCAAGACGCGCTGCGAGTCTTCGCTGAATCTTGCGCAAACGACCGTATCAGTATGCCCTTCTAGAGTATTGGTCACTTCACCCAGAGGCCAACTCCAAATCTTCGCGGTACTGTCACCAGACACTGTGCAGATAAATTGACCGTCAGAGCTGAACGTTGCGCGAAGAACGTCGGCCTTGTGGCCAGCTAGTGTCATCGTGTGTGAACGCGACTCTAGGTCGAATACTTCGACCGATTTACCGTTCATCAGGAATAGCTTGGCCTCCAAAGGATGAAACATGCAAGACCATAGTGTGTCGAAGTCTTTGTGAAATGGGATCGAGATGGCCTCTCGCTTGTCCAAGTCCCACACAACGAGACTGTTCTCAGGGCCAATGCCCGCAAAGTATTTTCCATCTGAGGAATAGGCCTGATTTGGTCCGAAATCGTAATACGCACCTCCAGATTGCTTAATATTCTCGCGGGAAAGTAAGGTTGTGTCAGAAGTACTAAACAGAAACGTTCCGTTCCTCGTTCGGACCGCGACAATTTCATCATTTAGAACAAAATCGGCTTGAGGATCGTGCGTCCCATCAAATGCGATACTTGTCATATTGGGGTCACTGACACCGAGTTGAGATGGATTGATGTGATATAGTCGGCATTCGTCACTTGTATACTGAACGTCCTTCTCTTCCGCTACTCTCAAGAACACTCCGTAGTTTTCGCCCGTTGCGCTGCTAAAGACCTCCGCGATGCCGCGTCCAATGTCTTTTGAGTAGAGAAGAGATAGAGAACTCTTATCAAACCAAGCAACGTGAGTTCCAAGCCCCGCGAAGACAATCGAAGAATCGGGGTGAATTGCGACGTGAAGGTTTCGCTTCTTATTCGAGGTGCCGAACGCCGAGGAAATGTCGAACTCCCAGTAAATTTGAGAGTCGGAGTCCCTTACGATAAGCGTATCCGTATGCTGATCGACATCGGTTTTCCGCTCCCAGAGGGGGCGGTATAGGTGACCACGGTACGGAAGCAAGTACAAGCCGTCCATCCCAGCAACGCCAACAATTTCGCCGTGCGGGTCGACTACCGCCGTACTCGCGTACGAATGTTTGGACGAGATTCGGCGTTTTTTGCTAGGTGAACCTCTCCAATCCCAAATCTCAACGGAGCCATCGTTACGAGCGACCGTGAACCGTTCATCGTCGTCGAGGAAGCGAACATCAACGTCGTGAAACATTTCGACATCCCAGTCGAACTTTGCTGATTCTGGTAGATCAGTTTCCGCATTGAATTCGCTTGAGGCGAAATCTCTAGTAAGCGGAATCAGATAGCCCCAGCCGTCATTGAATACGAGAACCGTATCGCCCTTGGGTGAAACTTCCGCCTCGTTCAGATTGTCTTCAGACTCAAGGGAGATTATGAAGTTACTAACCCCGTTTGATGTATCCATCAAGTAACACGCCATATTGGTGCACCACACTAGCGCATCTTTGTCATACACGAAGTCGACCGAGGTCGGGTACGGTTCGTAATTGAATCCAATTCCGCGCCTGTATTCTGTAATATCAAACTTCTGCTGGAGATTTCCCGATTTGATTTCCCACAATTGAATGGTGCCATCGTGTGAACCAGTCGCCACCATTTCACCATTCTGGTGAATGCTCAGCTCAGTTATTCCTGCGGTGTGACCAGTAAACGTGACTAATTCGTTTCCCGTTGCGGTGTCCCAGACCCTTGCCGTTGAATCTTCAGAAGCCGTGACCAAGATTTGTTCTCCCGGTACGAATTCCATGCTGGAGATCTCACCCTGATGGCCGTTCATCGTGACGGTGCGATCGCCTGTTCGAATATCGACAAGGAATACGTTGCCATTCTCATCGGCACTTACAACGTGATCCCCGTCCGGACTGAATGCAAAATCACCAACGTGGTCGGGTATGTGTAAGAGTTCCGGATTGCATTGAGCATATAGATAACCCCATTCCCACAGGCGTAGTCGCTCAGGCGCATCCATCAGAATGGCTTCCGCCGCCGCAAGTCTGTGTTCTTCGACGAGTTTCGCTGCGTTTTCGATACTTAGTCGGTACGCTGTTTCCTCTGCTTTTTCTCGCTCGCGTTGAGCGAAGTCCCGCGCAGCGGAAATCTCCAAGTTCGCTTCTTCAAGATCGATATTCGCTGCCGTCAATTGACTGTTGGCTATTTCCGTTTCACCCTGGGAGGACTTTAGATCGACATTGGCTTGACTCAGGTCCTGATTCGTCCGCGTGATCGAAATGGTATATACGCCACTCACGACCAGCAGGAGGATAATCGCGGCGGCGCTCGTAGCAACGATTGCCCGGTATCGCATGACAAAGCGGCCGATTAGTTGCGTGGGTGTGTACTCGTGTGCGCTAACCAGAGCGCCGGATTGGAATCGTTGGATGTCTTCGGCGAGTTCGCTTGCATTGGCATATCGGTCTGCTTGATCTTTTTCCAGGGCTCGTTCGCAAATGGCGGCGAGTTCCGGTGGACAATCCGGTGCGAAATCCCTGATCGGGCGTGGCGGTTCTTCGATTACTTGGCGAACGAGTTCGCGCAAAGACGATTTGGCAAACGGAGGATGACCGGTAAGCAGTTCGTACAGTACCGCGCCGAGCGAATAGACATCGGACCGCTCGTTGATGAGATCGAGTTGGCCACGCATTTGTTCCGGCGGCGCATAGAGCGGTGTCCCAAGAAGTTGTCCGTATTGTGTTTGCGCGGCGGCCTCCTCATCGCCCAGATTCATCAAGCGAAGGGTCTCCTCGATACCTCCAGCGTGGGCGTCTACATTGTCCTTGATCTTTGCCAGTCCCCAATCGAGGACTACAGTTTCGCCGAATTCGCCGACCATGATATTGGCTGGCTTGAGGTCGCGATGAATCACAGCACGACTATGCGCATACGCAATGGCCTGGCAGATATCCACGAAATGGGAAAGGAGCTGGAGGCGTTCTTGCAACGATTCGCACTTGCGAATGGCGTCTTGCAGCGTTTGGCCCCGAACCAGCTTCATTGTGTAGTACAGGGTTCCGTCCGGCCGGTGCCCGAGTTCGTAGACCGGTACGATGGAAGGATGTTCAAGTTGACCGGTGACACGCGCCTCCTGAAGAAAACGCGCCAGGAGCGACATCCCGCGCCGTGCAGGGCTCTGTTTGGCGGGCGGCGTATCCCCCGTTCCCGGGAGCAGTTCTTTGAGCGCTACTTCGCGTCCTAGAAACTCGTCATGAACCAATAGTACGCGGCCCATGCCACCCCGACCTTGTTCACTGACGTGTGAATAACGTCCCGGCGTTTCATGGATTGCACGAATACTTCCTGGCAATTCACCACCGACGGGCGGATTGCCAATTATGGTAGTGGCAAGAACTCCTGCCTCAGTGAGCGTCAACCGACCGCCGAACGTTTTCTGAATCTGTTCCGCGCCGCCAAAGGCTTCTAACGTTTTTGTTGCATCACCATTCTGATCTTCAACCGCGATCTCAACTAGGTCGAGAATGCGATTTCTTTCGGAATCGTCGAGAAGGCCAGCGTTGACGAGTCTGACTGGAAGGTCAACGGAGGGATCGGTTGCCCACGCGGCAGCGACCTCCATTATTTCCGAAGGAGAAACTTTCCGCAGTTGAACGGCAAATATACCGAAGAGAAGGTTTCGGTCGCGCTCCATTCTTGTGTCCTCCCGCAGACGATTCGAAATGGATCAACCATTCTAATATGAGAACTGCTATACCGATTGTAGCAAGTCTACAGCTCTTACGATGCCTCGCAGGGTGTTACGTGATTAATTCCAATCACTTACGAACGTGCCTCGAATCTCAG
>JAJDAB010000159.1 GCA_029262095.1 Candidatus Hydrogenedentota bacterium | reverse complement strand
GACGCCCAAGTCGGCAACACGCTGCGGCACATCGGCGAAGTTATCCGTCGCGCCCACGAATCCGTGCACGAACAATACCGCGACATCCGCATCTTTATCGCCAAGGCTAAACGGTTCGGCACCTTCCATCACACCCGTACTTTCACTTCGTGGCGATGAGGCATCCGCTTGCCGGGCCAACAGGCCGGTGAGCAAAATGCTCGCGCCGTATAGCGCCGCAACGCCTGCAATTGTCCATATCCATTTCTTCCGCACTGGTCCTCACCTAATTAGTCGGAAACAAAGTAAGACGCTCATTCATCCGTGTCAGATTCCCGAATGTTCTCCACAAAACCTACAGTCGCTTCCGCAACCGCTTCGCGATCATAATCCCAGAACACGACATGGTTCGATCTATTTACCCACATAAACTCTTTGTCATGCGATCCCAGCGCATCGTGCGCGCGTTTAGCGGCATCCGGCGATGCAGCCCCATCATGTTTCGAATGAATCATGAGTACAGGACATTGAATTGCGCTCAGTACCGACGGGGCGTTCGCAGCCTCGGCCAATTTACCTGCCGTTACAACCGCTTTCGACGGAATCCAGGCGTAGGACGTGGAGTGTTTCATCGCGGATTTGTCGTTGGTCCGAACGTAAAAATTCCCTTTGTATATCCAGGGGAAGATTGGCGCCGTTATTTTTGACCACGTCTCGGGGCGCAGCCCGTAATACCACTTGTGTGTAACGCCCAGGAAAACCGCGCCCAAAACAATACCATCGACCGGTTCCTGTGCAGCGGCAAGTAGAGACAGCGTGCCACCCATCGAATGGCCAACCAGGACCACGCGTTTGTGCGATTGCTTGAGTCTGCGAATTTCAGCGAGTACCGCATTCAAGAGGTCGTCTTGATCAGTATCTCGAAACTCCGTCGGGCGCGTTCCGTGTCCTGGAAGTAACATTACCTGTGCAAACGTGCCGGCCTCAGCGAGACGACCGGGCAGGTCTTCAAAATTATCGGTGCCGCCGTTGAAGCCGTGGATGAATAGCACAGCGGTATCTGCGTCTTGCGAGCCTACATTGAAGGGCTCGACATTTGAGGGCAGGCCACTGCCATCAACTTGCGAGGTGGCGGCGACCGCCCTCGACGACAGGATCGTCGTTGCGCCAAGCGTAGGACAATACATCGACATACATGCCGCTATTGTCCATATCCATCGCTTTCGCATGGCCCGTTACTCGCCAATGTCGAATTTTTGGGCAAGCTGTTTGACCGCTTTCAAATCCATCTTGCCTGTACCCAGGACCGGGATTTCGGAAATTCGATAAAACGAAGTTGCTTTTGGGCGCCACAAGTTCGGCAACGCGGAATCTTTCAATTTATCCACGACCACTTCGAGTTCACCGTCCATTAGCGTATGCAACACGACGAGGCGCTCGCCCTTTTGTTCGTCCGGCACACTCGTGACAGCGAACGTTTGTTCATCCAGCTCGAGTAACTCGTGCAACGTTTCTTCAATTTTGGTATGCGGAATCATCTCACCGGCGATTTTGCTAAACCGGGCGAGCCGGTCAGTAATGATGATAAACCCGTCGTCATCGACTTTCGCGATGTCGCCGGTGTTGTACCATCCATCCACGAGGACACTGGCCGTTTTTTCCGGCTGCTTCAAGTACCCCTTCATGATGTTCGGGCCCTTTACCAACAACAACCCAGGTGTGCCCTCTTTGGTTGGTTCACCGGTATCGGGATTAACAGTGCGCACGGAAATCCCTGGCAATGGTTTGCCAATTGTTCCGTGCTTCGTGCCTAATTGATGAAACCCGGGCGCATCGAAATCCGGTACATTCACACTGACGACCGGCGCGCATTCCGTCGTACCGTATCCCTCGAGGGGTTCCTTCCCGAATTTCGCATTGAACGCGTTGCGCACACGCTCCGGCAGTTTTTCCGCACCGGTTATAACGTAGTCCAGGCTTTCAAATTCCTCGGCTACGCAGCGCCGGATGAAACCCTGTAAGAACGTGGGTGTAGCGACGAGAAACCGAGGCCGGTATTGTTTCACCAGCCGCCCGATGATCTTCGCTTCGAGCGGATTCGGGTGATAGGCGGCGAACATTCCGCGGTACATCGGGAGCCAAAGCGTGCCGGTAAACCCGAACGAGTGGAAGAACGGAAGAATCCCCATCATGCCATCGCCGGCATTGTGCGGAAAGACTTCGGCGACCGCTTCGACGTTCGCGATGACATTGCGATGCGTGAGCATTACGCCCTTGGGCGATCCTTCGCTACCGCTCGAGAATATTACGGTCGCAATGCTGTTTTCATTCAGGCCTTTTGGAGCGCCGAGAATTCGTTCCAACACCCACACTGGACAAAATATCGCAAGCAATATCGCGACAATCCGGTCCATACGGCCGACGGTTTCGCGCAGGTCTTCCGCGTAGAGGGCAGTACCCGGGACATCGACGGGGAATTTCTTCAAGAACTGGTGTGATGTCACGACGTGCGAAATCTCGCATTGGTCTACCGAAGATGCCATCGCTTCTTTCGATGCCGTGTAATTGAGGTTCACCGGCACGCGGCCCATCAATTGAAGCGCGATATTAAACAGCGCTCCGCCTACCGACTGCGGCAATAAGAGGCCAACCATCTGCTTATCGCCTATGATGGGCTTCAGCTTTCGCGCCAAGGCAATACACCCTACGTACGTCATAAAATACGAAAGCTTTGGCCGCATTTGATCGCCCACGCACATCTTGAACGGGTGCCGACGCACGGTCTTCACAAAGGCCCGGCCCAATAACGGCGACTCCAGTTCACGCTGCATGTGTGCGTCGGAGCTGAGCGTCTGCACGGCCTTGCGGACTTCTGAAGCCGGCGTGTCGTACGGCATCGGCTCGCCCACGCTGACGTGGATCGGGAACGGAAGTCGGCGTGGCCACTTCCAGAAAAATCGGCCTTCGGCGAAACTAAACACGCTACCCCAAAGTTGGTCCAACTGAATCGGGACAATCGGCGCTTCGGTGTCTTTCATGATACGTTCGAGGCCACGTTTGAACGGTAACAACTGGCCTGTCCGCGTGATTTGTCCCTCGGCAAAAATGCAGACGAGTTCGCCTTTCTGAATCGCCTGAGTGGCCGTGTTCAACGACCGCATCACTTCACGCGGACCATCGCCCGCCTTCACCGGAATCGCGCGCAGCATTTTCACGATAGGGCGAATCCACCACACTTGATAAATATTTGCGGCCATGATGAATCGGACCGGTCGGTCGAGCGCGGCAGTCAGCACCATCGCGTCGATAAACGAAACGTGATTCACGACGAGCAGTGCGCCACCGCGGTCCGGAATCCTGCTGCGCCCGACCACGCGTAGCCGGTAGATCGTATTGACCAAGACCCAAAGTGGTAGCCGCAACACTTGTTGCGGAAAAATAAAGCAGAGGTATAAACCGACACCGAATGTCGTGAAGCCCGTAATGGTGAATAGCGTGCTCGGCTCGAGTTTCAGCGTGCCAGACAACAACATCCCGATGCCACTCGCCGCTGCCATCGCGGCGAATGTCACAAAGTTGCTCGCGGCGATCATGCTGCCTTTGGCGTGGCGTGGGCTGCGATGTTGCAACAACGCCATTAAGGGTACATCGAAGATTCCGCCGAATAGTCCGAGGAAGAACAGCCATGTTAGCGTGCCCAGCATTTCGAAATCGGCGAGTCCTAGTACGAGCGCCGACACGGACATCCCGACCGCGCCCAACGGGACCAGGCCCAGCTCGATTTTTCGCCCGGACATCGCTCCGGCGATCCAACTGCCGATGCCAATGCCAATGGCGATGGCAACCAACAAAATTCCGGTTTGTGTGCTCGTGAATTCGAGAGCGGTTCCGAGATTAATGATGTTTCCTTGGATTATCGCACCTGCCGCCCAGAAATAGGCGATACCGACGAGCGAGAGCAACAGAAGTTTGTCGCGCCCGAACAGTCGGATCTGGCCTCGCAATCCTGCCCAAGGGTTCCACGAAAAATTCCGATCCGGGTTCGCGACCGGCGTGCGCGTGATGAATCCCGACGCCACCAAGCCGATCAACGAAAACACCACCATGGGGATGCCAACCAGCCAGATACGGTCGTCGACCATCGTGTGAATCCGTTCTGCGGCGGCAATGTCGATGCCGGGGATACGCGCGATGTTGAGTTCGCCCGTCGTGAGCCCGATGAGCGGCCCGGCGACGGCTGTACCCAGGATCATCGCCACAAACGTCGTCATATTTAGTGCACCATTGGCCCACGATAGACGCGTTTCCGGCATCATTTCGGGTACGATGCCGTACTTGGCCGGGCTAAAGAATGTACTTTGCATCGCCATCATGAATAGCATCGCGAACAGTAGATAAACGTTTGCGTTAATGAACGCGACCAGGCCTACCGCAACAACACATAGTTCCCAGATTTTCGTCCAGGTCGCGACGCGACTCTTCATGAACTTGTCGCCCATGAATCCCGCATAACCTGGGAACAGTACCCAAGGCAACGTGAAGAGCAGCATGGCGAAGAAGGTACCGTACCCCTCCATCCATTCCGATCCCGCCGGACTTAAGCTACCGGCAAACGCCGGTAAGGCCATGATGATCAGTAGCTTGAATGCGTTGTCGCTAAACGCGCCTTGGAATTGTGTCGCGATGAGCGCCCAAAAACCGAAGCCGCTACCGCGCACGCGTTGCGTTGTTGTTGAACTCATCAAATATCTCCGCTGCCTACGCACCATTGGTGCGGAAAAGTTCTTCTAGATTTCGCTGCCATTCGAATGGCCGTTGGCCGACAACGCACGTTGTACCGTTGCTGCTTGACTCCGCACCTGCTCCAAAAAGTCGATGGCGGTGCGGCATTCCGCTTCGCCCAACGCCGCCATCGCATCATGCAACTTGTTCCGGTATTTCGGCTCAAGATCCTCGATCAGCGATTGACCCGTTTCGGTCAACGCGAGATGGTAGATGCGCCGATTCGAAGGCACCGACATGCGCGTCACCAATCCCTTCGCTTCCATTTTGTCCAATACCGACGTGATCGTCGCGCGTGTCACAACCAACATACGCCCGAGATCCGACTGCGTGATGTCGTGCGGGTTGTATTTCAGCGCGAACAACACGTTGAATTGCGCTTCCGTCAGTCCGTGCGACCGAAACAACGCCGCGGCTGCCGCGGATAAGACGCCCGCCGTACGCACGATGTTTAGCGCGGTCTCGTGATAGACGTCGCGAAAAGGCGCTTGCAGATTCATTTCGTTAGCCAATGACACCAGCACATTCTCCTAGTGGTATCTGAGATTAATCCCCAGTACTCGGCGTTAGTTCCCAAACTGTACCGCACCAAACCGTTAGATGTCAAACAATAATGTCGTTGTGCTTAGCACTGCAGTTCTGGCATCATAAGTCGTTGTAGTACAACGGTTTCTAATTGGGGTCCATGAAAGTTCTTGTTTCAGGAGCCAGCGGCCTAGTCGGGCACGCACTCATTCCAGCACTCGAAGATGATGGCCATGCGGTGTTGCGTTTGGTCAGGCACCCCGTGCGCGACCCTGGCGAAGAGATGCAATGGAATCCGTACTCCGGTCGGATTGATGCCGGTTCGCTGCCCCCGTTCGATGCGGTGATCCATCTCTCTGGCGAGAGTATTGCCGGACGTTGGAACGTGGCCAAAAAGCGCGCGATCTACGACAGCCGTGTCCGGACGACCGCATTCCTGGCCCAATGCATGGAGCGCATGGAGCGCCCACCCGCCGTGTGGCTGTGTGCGTCAGCGATTGGGTATTACGGCAACCAAGGCGATAAGACGCTCACTGAGGATGCCGAAGCAGGCGCAACCTACCTCGCTTCCGTGTGCAAAGATTGGGAAGAAGCGACCAAGCCCGCGATCGACCGGGGCGTACGTGTCGTCAACATGCGGTTTGGCGTTGTCTTGGATAAAGACGGCGGCTCGCTCCCCCTCATGATGCGTCCGTTCAAGATGGGCGTCGGCGGCAAGATTGGAGACGGCAAGCAATATATGAGCTGGATCACGCTCGACGATCTCGTTTCAGCGATCGTCTTTGCGCTGAACAATGAGAAACTAACCGGCCCGGTCAATTTCGTCGCGCCTAACCCTGCCACCAACGGCGAATTCACAAAGGCCGTGGGCAAAGCGCTAAACCGCCCCACGCTATTCCCAACGCCAGCATTCGCCCTACGCGCCGCTCTAGGCCAAATGGCCAAAGAACTCATCTTGGCCAGCACGCGCGTCATTCCGCAAAAACTTTCCGACGCGGGATTCGAATTCGAGCACCCTGATATTGAGGGCGCACTCAAGAGTCTACTTAAACGTTGAGTTCTATTCGCACTGCTATTCAACGCTATTTGTAGGCGGTGAAATCCGTGAGGATTTCGAATTCGATGATCACCTCTTTTACGCGCAGAACATTTGTACGGACAATATTGTTGCGCCGTCGAGAGGTGTTCAGGCTAAGGAAGATTTGTAATGGATCAGCCAACACTCGACCCGATTCACGACATTCTGTACGGCGCTTCGAAAGCGCTCATTCTGAAAATCGCGATAGAAGCTGACGTGTTCACGGCCATCGACCGTGGATACTGCAGTGCCAACGCCGTAGCAGAGTTCGCAAGCAGTAATGTAAATGGCATTCGTTCGCTCTTAGACGCACTGGTTTCGCTCGGCTTTCTCGAAAAATTGGAAGGCGACTATCAGCTCACAACAACTTCGGCAGCTTTTCTCGTGAAGGGCAAGCCCTCCTACTACGGAGGCTCGTTTATGGATGCGCTACTCCCATGGGCATGGGCGGAGTCATCGCAAGCGATGACCGCTTTGCAGAGTGAAAACGGCGCGGGCAAGGAAATTACTGATGACGCCGCAGTCGATCTCTGGCAGCCGTGGTGCGAGGCGCACGCACTCGCGTGGGAGAACATCATCGAAAATGCGAAACACCTTTGGGATGATGTTGCCCAGCACGTCGCTTTACCCAAATCGTCGAAAGTATTGGATTTGGCCTGCGGCCATGGCCTATGGACGCTCGCCCTCGCCCAACGCGATCCGCAAGCTCGAATCACAGCGATGGATCACTACGACGACGTTTTGAATGTCGCTCGACGTTTAGCCGATGACATGGGGCTTGTCGATCGGGTCGAAACAGTTCGAGGTGACATAACCGAAGTCATTTTTACGAACAGCCAGTTCGACATTGTTCACATTGGGGGAATCTTGTACTTATTCACAGCGCGCGAAATTGAGGACATACTCACGCGAGTCGCTGCCGGAATGCGCCCCGGATCGCTATTGGTTGTTAACACAATGATTGCCGATCCTGATCGCTGTCTGGCAATGGGACCCCTAATTCAATCGTTTCGCCGGTTTCTATACAACGGAGGATGCGTCCCCACGTTCGACGAGTATAAAACCATTTTCGAAGCGGCAGACTTCATTGACACTACGCAAGTCCGCGACAGCGTACTCATTGCAAACCTGCGCGGCAGGTAATCAAACGTGTTTCGGTTTCTCCGCGGCCAGGGAACGGCGAATCTCAAGTACGACAGTGTGACGTTTCTCTTCGACGAGAACCTTAGCCACAAATTGGTGTCGCTTCTCGCGTCCGAATATCCAGAAAGCGCCCAAGCATGCTCAGCTATAGCAGGTCGCGTAGCTGTGGCCGGTCTCCTGACCGCGCCACTGAACCGACCGCAAGGTCTCCGAACGCCTACTTCGTCTGCGACAACATCCACGACATTAGTTCCGGGTCGCCGTAGGCGTTGTCCCAGGAGTTGTGTCCGACGCCGGGGTATTCCGTGTACTGGATATCGCCACCGGCGGCTTTGATGGCTTCGACCATCGTGCGTGATTTGTCCGGCGTGACGACCGGGTCGGCGTCGCCGTGGAAGACCCACATCGGTACGTTTGCGAGTTTCGCTGCGTCGGTGATGCGGCCGCCGCCACAGATGGGCGCCATCGCCGCATACTTATCCACGTTGTCCGCGCCGTACATGAACGTGCCGTAACCGCCCATCGACAACCCGGTGAGATACATGCGCGACCGGTCGATATTGAATTCGGCCAACGTCGCGTCCAGCGCGCCGTTTATTTCGTCGTATCGCGCCGTCCACATGATGTTTTTGGGACACTGCGGCATTACCACGATGCACGGGAACCGTTCCGGGTTTGCCTCGATCGCGGGGCCGATGCCGACGGTCGACTGGTCGACGCCGTCATCGCCACGTTCACCAGCGCCGTGGAGGAACATGACGACCGGCCACCGCTCGGAAGGGTCATACGCTGGCGGCACGTATACGACGTAGGTCCGTTCCACGCCGTCGACGGTGATCGTCTTCGACAGCATCCCCGTCTCCGCCGATCCGCCTCCACCGATGGTCGCGCAACCCGCGACTACAAACGCCGTCAAAATCAACGCCACGCTTCGCACAAAAACTTGTACATTCATGATCGAGAATATCCTCTGTCTAGTAAGGACTACGTCAGTGGGCCGTTTAGTTTAACATTGGGAGCAAGAAGCACCATTTTTGGAGTGCGGTGGCTTGCCACCGCTTTAACTGAGCGAGCTTGCTCGCGGTACTCACTCAGCTGACGCCTACCTCGCCGAATTCGCAGCTGAGTACTGCAGCGTCGCGAGCAAGCTCGCTCAAAAAAGCGCAAGCGAGCTTGCGCACTCCACAAATGGCGTATCCTTTATTCCTAATATCAATTTGGACCGTCAACTAGAGTCTTGTCCGCATATAAGAGAGTATAGATCGAATCATGCCCCAAACCATCAAAGCGATTGTCCGATACGACGGTACCGATTTCGCCGGTTGGCAAATCCAACCGGGCCAAGCCACCGTCCAAGGAAATATTGAAGAAGCCCTATCCACCATCGCTCAACGACCCGTCCGCATCATGGGCGCTGGACGCACCGATGCGGGTGTCCATGCCCTCGGCCAAGTGTTCACCTGTCAATGGCCCGCCGAGTTGGACGCGGACAAACTTCGCCGGTCGCTATCGAAAATGCTCGGCCCGACGATTCGGATCGAATCCATCGAACTCGTGTCCGACGATTTCCACGCGTTACGTTCAGCGAAATCGAAGCGCTACGCCTACACCATCGACACGAGTTCGGAACCGGACCCGCTCAGCGCGCGCTACGCGTGGACGGTTAGCCCTAACATCGACCTTGGCCTACTCGCGCGTCTATGCCGTCGGGTGGAAGGTGAACACGACTTCGCCGGCTTCCGATGTGAAGGTACTGAAGTAAAAACCACCGTCCGAACCATTCACGCTGTAACGTTCGAACGCGGTGCCGTCATCGGGCCCATCGACTCCACAACAACAAGCCGCCTCACCTTCCACGGCAACGGCTTCCTCTACAAAATGGTCCGCAACCTGACCGGTACACTTGTCGGTATCGCCACCGGTCGTCTCGAAGAAGACATGCTCTACGAGCGGCTACACGCCCCCGGCCCCTACAACGGATACACCGCTCCGGCTCAAGGGCTTTGTTTAGTCGAAGTCGAATACCGAAAATAGAAACGCAAAGGCGCGGAGACGCAAAGAAGTTGAGCCGCGTTGTGGCCGGTCTCCTGACCGCGCCACCAATTTGTCATTCCGAGCGCAGCCGAGGAATCTACTCGATGCTCGCGCAAAGCACTTCGTTGCTGGCCTAAGCGACTCGCGTCGTCCTTGGCAGATTTCTCGACTTCGCTCGAAACGACAAATTGGGTTAGAAAGCTAAACTGCTCAGTCACAAAGTTGACCACGCATACGCCAACTACTTTTCTTGCTAATCACAGATCACGCCAATCAAACACCCTTTGTTTCCCGCCACGACTCATCATCCGCCACTGATACTGCAACACACCAACACCATAGGGTGCCCGACACACCCCGACCCGATACCCTCACCTCCAAAACGCCCCCTCCAATAGGCCGACCGCAAATCCGCCGACCGCAGGTCCTTGGCAAACGGTTCGCGGCGACCTATAATCGGCGGTTTGATTTGACCATCTTTGCGAAGGAGTGGGGCATATGCCGGGCAAGACGTTAAACATCGCGCTAATCGGAACGAAGTTCATGGGCAAGACCCACAGCAACGCGTTCCGCCAAGTCGACAAGTTCTTTGACCTCAAAAAGAAACCTGTGCTCAAGGTTCTTTGCGGTCGCGACGAGGAAGGCACAAAAGCGGCCGCGGAGAAAATGGGCTGGGAAGAATGGAGTACGGACTGGAAGAAGGTCGTGCACCGCGAGGATATCGACGTGGTCGATGTTTCGTCGCCGGGCCATTTGCATCACCCGATGGTCATTGAAGCCGCCAAAGCGGGTAAACACATCATCTGTGAGAAGCCGCTGGCGAATACGTCGAAAGAAGCGGCGGACATGGTGCGCGCCGTGAATAAGTCCGGGGTCAAGCACATGTGCGGATTTAGCTACCGGTTCGCGCCCGCTGTTGCAGAAATCAAACAGATGATTCAACGCGGCGAGCTCGGCGACATCTTTCATTTCCGCGCCGCGTATCAACAAGACTGGATCGTGGATCCGAATTTTCCGCGTGTGTGGCGTCTACAAAAGAAACATGCGGGTTCTGGCGCGCTCGGTGACATCGGCGCGCACATCATCGACATGTGCCACAACCTCGTGGGCCAAGTCGCTGAAGTGGCGGCGACGACACAAACGTTCATTAAAGAACGTCCGTTGCCGGACGACGATACGGGCATCAGCCGGAACAAACGCGCTGGAAAAAAAGCGAAGAAAGGCAAAGTCGATGTCGATGACGCGGCTGTATTCATCGGCCGTATCGCGGGCACGAACACACTAGCGACATTTGAGGCCACCCGTTTCGCGCCGGGCCGTCGCAACCATCACACGTTCGAGATTTACGGGAGCAAGGGATCGGTCACGTGGAATCTCGAAAATATGAATGTCTTTCAATATTACAACAGTGCCGACCCGGGCCACGTTCAAGGATTTCGTCAGGTCCACGCCACCGACCCCGGCCATCCGTACGCGGACAACTGGTGGCCGCCTGCGCATATCATTGGATACGAACATTTATTCGTGCACGAGGTCTACGATTTTCTGAGTACACTGGGGCGCAAAAACGTGGCCTATCCCACGTTCGATGACGGCCTCAATTGTCAGAAAGTGTTGGACGCGGTAGAGAAAGCGGCCGCGACAAAACGTTGGATCGACGTAAAATAAGGTCTCATCGCGATTCGAGGGCGAGCAGCATCGTCCACGCATTGCCCCCGGACCCTACGATCTCAAAACCTATTCGTTCGTACAGCCTGAGCGCGGGATTATCGCGCTCGACGCTCAGGCTCAGCGCCGGAATTTTCTCGAAGCGTGCTGATTCAACCAGTGCTTCAAGTAACGCAGTTCCAACGCCACGACCGCGGTGTCTTTCCACGACGCCAATAGCGACTTCTGGTATCGAGGCATCGACATATCCATACGAGTGGTCGTCGTCGGACCAGAATCGGTACCACGCTGCGCCAACTGGTTCCGCGCCCATCTCGGCGACGACGCCGGTGTCTCCGTCTCTTCCCCAGTCCGCCAACAACTTGGCCAATTCCGGTTCAGCGAGCGCCGATACGATAGCCGGGCGGGTCTGTCCCGGTCGCCAGAACGCCGCTTCGAATAGCATCTGTTCCAAGAATCGAAGATCGGATCGATCAGCACTACGAATCGGGATGCTCATAGTATGAAGGGATGTTCATGCGCAGTCGGCGGGAAAGGAAAGGGGCTGAGATCGTTCGACCTCAGCCCGAATATAGGATCTCGCGAATTCGCCCGCGAGTTATTTTAGAGACCCCGGGCGAAATCGCACCAGGGCCTCCGCGGAAGGAGAAACGCCACATGTGGCGCTGACCATCTTGAGTGTAACATGGGTTCCCTAAAATGGCAACCGGTCCACGGCGAAAACATAGCGCTAATCGGTCGACATTAGCATTTTTATCGCTTTATTCCATCCGGATATGCCCTTTTTACGTTCCATATCGTTCCACTTTGGACCGAAGCTGCGTACGCCGCCTTGGATGGAGCGAAGCGCGTCCAAGTCCTTCCAGATGCCCTGATTCAATCCCGCGAGCATCGCCGCGCCGATCGCCGTCGTCTCGGATTGGGAGGCGGGCAACACGGGCACACCTAGAATATCGGCCTGATGTTGCATCAAGAATTTGTTCTGCGTTGCACCACCATCGACGCGCAACTCGGGAATCGGTCTTCCGGTGTCGACTTCCATCGCGTGAATGACATCGGCGGATTGGTAGGCGATGCTTTCGAGCGCGGCGCGAACGATGTGCGCCCGATTGCTGCCGCGGGTGAGTCCGGTGATGATGCCGCGCGCGTGGGGATCCCAATGGGGCGCACCCAAGCCCACAAACGCCGGTACAACGTAGACCCCCTGAGTATCAGAGACCTGAAGGGCCAGCGCCTCACTTTCCGCCGATGTTTTGATGATTCGTAGTTCGTCGCGTAACCATTGGATGACCGCGCCGCCGATGAAGACGCTACCCTCTAGGGCGTAGGTCGTCTCACCGCCGATGTTCCAGGCAATGGTCGTCAACAATCCGTTCTTGGATTCGACGGCCTGATCGCCTGTATTCATCAGTACGAAACAACCGGTGCCGTATGTATT
Source organism: Candidatus Hydrogenedentota bacterium (assembly GCA_029262095.1). Classification (GTDB taxonomy): domain Bacteria; phylum Hydrogenedentota; class Hydrogenedentia; order Hydrogenedentales; family SLHB01; genus JAJDAB01. Next base: position 186 of record JAJDAB010000159.1, on the reverse strand, counting down.
TTTGCAGTCGGAGGCGTCGAATGCGGTCTGCCCGAAGAGCGCGCTTTGTTGGTCGCCGCACATTGCGCATACCGGAATCTCATCGCCGAGTAGTGTTGTCGTACCGAAAACGCCACTGGTCGGGCAAACGGCAGGCAACATTTCGTGCGGCACATTGATGAGGTCCAACAAGGCCGCATCCCATTC
>JAJDAB010000158.1 GCA_029262095.1 Candidatus Hydrogenedentota bacterium | reverse complement strand
CCGCGCGGACTTCCTCGCCCAAACGCGAAAAGTCGGAGGCGAGGATGGATGGTGCAACTAAGATTTCGGACACACTAGACTCCTGAGTCCTGAATGGTTGGTTCGCCTGTACTTCCGTAGCGATAGGTGCGTGCCAGCCGGCCGTCGAGAAAGACTTCGACGACCATGCTGTCTTTATAGAAGATTGGTTGAATGATGCTGACACCGGTTTCGTGCCGCGGAGCTACACCGTTTACGTAGTGTTGTTCCTGTGGGTATACCGTTTTCCGAATGTTATCGCTGCCCGTCACATCAATGCGTACTTCACGGTCGTACCACGCGTGAGGTAACTGATACTTCACGGTGACCTCGATGAGATCCGATTCAGGCGTCGGCACGGGCCTGGTGAGACCTTCTAAGCGGCGATAATGAAGCTCGACCTTGGCATTTTCCGATAGCAAGGTTCCAGCCTCAGGAATTTGGGCCAGGACAATTCCTTCCGGGCCTTCCAAGTCGTTCGACACCACAGGTGAAGCCGAGATTTTTCGGCTATTGAGCGAGGAAACTGCTTGGGCAATTTTTTGGTTCATCACGTCTGGCATGATCAATTCGCCGGAGCCCATTCCATCGCTGACGAGGAGATATACCTTGTCTGAGGTGGATGGCTCTCCGGTGTACGCGGGGTCTTGGCCGAGCACGACATCTAAAGCTTCAGTTGGATGGGGAATGCGTACGATGTCCGCAATTTCAAAGTCGGACGCTTTAATTTTTGGGCTAACCGAATTCATCAGTTGACCAACATAGTTTTCAATGGCCGTGAATTCTTCCGATTTACTAATGGTGAGATTGACGGGTCGCCCTTCGCGGACCATATTTCCAGGCTGAGGGCGCTGGCCGATAATGGTGTATTCTGGCCACTCGTCATTCGGCACAAACCGTTCGTGGCCAACATCCAATTGACTGAGTTCGATGTCGTACTTGGCCGCGCTCAATTCTTTTCCGACTACATTGGGGACTGGAACGTACGCGCCACCAGCGACGGCTTCACTGAAAACCCAATACCCGGCGGCCGCCATGACGATGACAAAAATGAGTAGCGCCAGGCTCCATCGAATACTCCACCAAAAGAACCCGAAAATGAATGACGCAATTACGAGGACCGCTTCCGCAAACGCATCAAGAAGAACCCGTCCAGTGAGTGTGCGGCGGGGTCCGTTTGGTACGTTCCCCTGCTTACGCGCCATGGTTCGAGCCATGCTGGGCCGTCTTCCTCTTCAAATTGATCCGGCGGCAATGCCGCTTCCACTACAGATTGCGTCTCTTCGGGCGTGAAGGTACACACGCTGTAAACTATAAGGCCTCCATTCTCGCAGAGGTTCCCTGCGGCACGCAATATCGTCTTCTGATTTTCTGCCAATCGTGGAATATCGGTAGGCTTGAGACGCCATTTCACGTCCGGGTGACGCCGAATGGTGCCGAGACCGGAACATGGCGCATCGACGAGTATGCGGTCGAAGCCGCCACGAAACGGGGGGGTCAGGGCGTCGCTACAAACAATGTGCACGCTCGCGGTCCCCAGTCGTTCGACATTTTCGATTAGGCGGCTGAGACGTCGTGGTTCTTGGTCGGCTGCCACGACGATGCCGTTGTTCTCGATCATCGCCGCAATGTGTGTCGACTTGCCGCCTGGAGCCGCGCAGACATCGAGAATACGATCGCCGGGCTGTGGATCCAGGACGTGGGCGGCAATCATCGAAGCCGGATCCTGAAAGATGAAGTCGCCGTGAAGAAAACTTTTTGTACGAATGGGCATGCCCTTTTCTAGGGTCAGTTCTTCGGGTACGGGTGTGCGGCTGCTGCTGGTGAATCCCGCTTTCTCTAGTGTGCGCTCCAATGTTTCTGGGTTCGTACGCAGGGCGTTCGCGCGAATGGTGCGCGGGGCTTGCTCGTTCAGGAATGCACAAAGGGCTAACAGACCATCGGGCCCGCGCTCAACGAGCCAACGATCAACAAGCCATTCTGGGATCGAGTAACGAATCGCGGCGTATCGCGCAGGTTCTGCGATTGGGTCAATCGAAATCGCCCCATCCAGTTCTTGTGGAACGCGTTTTAGAACGGCGTTTACGAGGCGTGCTGTTCCCGCGTGGCCTCTTTTCTTGGCGAGGTCTACACTCGTGTGAACCATCGCGGGAAAGGGTACTTGATCACAGAATAGGGCTTGGAATACGCCCATACGTAACACGGCTAAGATCGGTTTCGGCAGATCGTCAATCGATTGGTGCAGGCATTCTGCGATCAGGTAATCGCAGAGCGCCTTGTGTCGGACCGTGCCATAGACTAATTGCGTCATGAAACGGCGTCCTCGATCCGATTGAGGACGTCGGCGCAAGGTGCGGTCGAGCGAGTCGTCTAGGCGGACGTTCCGTTCAAAAACGCGGAGGAGGATGTCGATTGCCGCATCGCGGACTTTGTCCAAACTCAATTTGTCACCCCGAAGCATGTTCCGATATCGAGCTTTCGGCCGCGTAAGAACGCATCAGCGTCCATCGCTTTTTTGCCTGGTGCTTGAAGATTCGTAATGGCGAGGCAGCCATCTCCGGTTGTGACATGAATTTGACCGTCGTCCGTGCTGACGACGGTACCGGGATCGTTTGTATGGGCAGAGGGGGAAAGCTGTGAGCGAAAGACCCTTAACGTGTCACCATCCAGTGTGGTGTAGGCCCCCGGCCACGGCAGGGTACCGCGCACCTGATTGTGAATACTCGTGGCAGATTGGCTCCAATCGATGCGTCCATCTTCTTTCGTGAGCATATTGCAATAGGTCGTGGCGCTGTGGTCTTGGGCTCGAAAATCTGCGTTCCCCGAGGCGAGTGTATTTAGTCCCTCGGCGATCATCTCCCCACCGCGCTCTGCCAGCCGATCAGCCAGTGTCATGCCGTCATCGTCCGGCGATATCGGCTCGACGATCTGAGACAAAATGTCCCCCGCGTCCATTTCGAACGAGAGCCGAATGATCGTGATACCCGTTTTCGTTTCGCCGTTTATGAGAGCGGATTGAATGGGGGAGGGGCCGCGATATTTGGGTAACAAGCTAGGGTGCATATTGAGGAATCCGAATTGTGGTACGTCGAGAATCGGCTGTTGGAGGATGCGGCCATACGCAGCGAGCGTACAGGCGTCAGGACGTTGAGCGCGTAGCCAAGCCTCGAACGCGCCGTCGTTGAGTTTCGTAGGCTGATGGACCTCGATATTGTGATCCACGGCCCATGCTTTAACGGGAGGCGGGACCGGTTTGCGGCTGCGTCCCTTTTGGCGATCGGGTTGACTGACGACGGCAGTTACCGTGTGATGCCTCGCGATTTCGCGCAGAGACGGAACGGCCAATGCTGGAGTGCCAAAGAATACGATTCGCACGAGATGACTTTGTAGCTGCGCCCGCCGAACGTTGCCAGGCGTTAGCTGGTCAGTCCGGGGATATCGATGCCGCCGGTCATTTCCGTCATACGTGCCTTGATCATTTCTTGAGCACGCTGCACTCCATCATTGATTGCAGCCTGTACGAGCGTCTCAAGGGTCTCGGAATCGTCTTTGTCGATGACTTCCGGATCGATTGAAACGGAAATGACTTCAAACTTGCCGCTCATCACGATCGTGACCATACCGCCACCAGCACTCGCTTCGACGGTTTCCTGGCTGAGTTGCTCTTTAAGTTCTTCCATCTTGGACTTCATCTGCATGGCTTGCTTCATCATGCCTGCCATGTCGCCAAGTCCGCCTAATCCTTTTGGTAACACATTAGCTCCTTTGTCGCGGGTTGGGTTGCGCGATCTTCGAGCCGCTACTATACCAGAGGCGCGGCTACCAGGCAGAATGAACCACTTGGATCAAATCTCATTTTCGACGGTTAGAACTAGATTCGAGAAGAATCGTTAGCTCCGGGATACATATGCGGGGGTACGTGCCTAGATGCTTTCCGGATTGATAAAAGAAGAGCGGCTATTTTTGGCGACTAAGAGGGAATTGAGTTGCGCGATCATGACACGCAATGTACAGAGAAAAAGCTACCAATCACAACGGAAACTTGCGGTCTGTCCTAGCGTTTCCCTCAATGCACTAAACACCCGTCCCGCAGTAACGTGTCGCTGGAAACGCACTTCCCAGCCTCAACTTCCCCATGCTGTTAGCCCTGCTTGGCGCTTGCGCTCCGACCGTAGCGGAGTGCGATAAATCCCGCGAAAGCCAATATGCCCATCGCGCTCAGAACGATCATCATCAGACGAAACTGCGGCGACGTCCAATCGTTCGCGGGGCCGTTGGAGGTCGCTTTCTCGGAGGCTTCGGGTAGCCCATCAGACAAAGTTGGGCGAATTACGCTGGGATCCTCAAGCGTAGCGTGGATGACCGATGACAAGTCGTTCTCCAGTTGATCGAGCGTGCTACCCTCTCCGGATAACCACCCCAATCCCGTCAACTTGTCGTATATGCGAGCGCCCTTCGGAAACTCAAGGACAAACCAATCATTCTCGATCTCTGCGTTAAACTCTATGTCATACACGTGAGCGCGAACCGAGTGATATTCGACGGGATCACCACCCGTTGGGTCATCCAGGAAAAAATGTTCTTCCACAAGCGTTGGGAACCAGATTAGACTTCCGTCCTGTGCCGTGAATAGCTCGTAATCCGCAAAGTTCGTACGCGTGTACAAACGCTGTTCCGAATCCGAATCCGGATCTGCTGACGTACGGATGTACAAATCGCGTTCGACTAGTCGTGTGTCTTCATCGAATCGTGCCACGAATGAATGTGCTGTAAAGGCAGGGTGCGAGAACGACACCTCGACAAGTTCCTTTACCTTGTCTGAGGCACGCGTTACTGCAAAATTTGGACTGTCTCGGATGATATCCGAAAACGGCGTCATTACATATTCATGTAAGAACGAAAACGGAAGATTTCGATTCACTTGGTTTCTGTCGGTCGACTCCATCGAGCCAATTGCGCCGCGAACCTCGTCCGGGTATTTCGCATACGTTCGAACAATTGAGCCGTCAAACGCCTCGTAGCTCATTTTATCCGCATGCGGTCCTTCAAAAGATTTGCTGACATCCGATGCAAAAACGTCAACCCGTTCCCGATCGCCTTTCCTCCACCATTCAATGTCCCTCGATCGCACTAGAGCGTCCTGTTCGTTGTAAACAAATGCGTTCCATTGGTCGGGCGAGTCTGGATGAAGTTCACGGATAATGCGCTGGATTTTGGGGATGACCTCGGCAGCGGTCGGGATGACGCGATACTCTACTGTAGCGTGCGCAGTTACAGCCAATGCTTCGTCGGAAGCCAGTTTGGAGGCAATTTCCTGTTGCGTGTATTGCGAGTGTGCGTTAATCGAATAGAGAATTAACGTTAAACCGAGCACGCTCCGAGTCTTGTCGACACCGACTCTCATTACTATCATACCCTGATCCTTCGTCTAAGATGCTCAGCCCAACACGAATGCGCACGAGCAGCGCCAGCCGCGCACCTACGGGCCTAAGACACATGAATAGGAACTTCAAGCGTTGCACACACGTACCTGTTCCCAAAAACTGCGCTTGAGCCGGAACGCTCACCGGCTCAAGCTATAGTCATTGGAGTCAATGTGTCAGGTTTGGACGTGCGGCGAGCAGCCAGTCGAAGTCGAACCGCACTGCGTGAATACCTGGAAACACTTCCCGCCCTTTACCCACACGACGCCCGTTTGTGCCAAGCACCTGGGACAATCGTGCTCAAGATCCAGCCATGGATTAGCCGTGTAGCGATCAAATGTACCGCATCCGAACGCCCCCATCCCACACGTCTCGTCCTCAGCCTGATCGGAACAGCAAATTTGGCGTGGCGTGGTTAATGCGAGTCCGTCTATTCCGCACCGCTCGCACCCATTTTGGGCTGAGATCCAGGCGAGCGAGCACGTATACGTTGCGCAGCATCGGCAATCTGAGGCCCCCCAACTCCGGTCCAGTTCGGCATCGGATAACACTGTAACCGCGTGCACAGTATCACCAAGCAGTGCATTCCCTGCCAATGCGCTCAATGCGACCACTGCCGCAGCCATAACCAACGCGAATCGCCGTGTGGATCGTTGTCTCCATAAAGCACTCATCGTCTTCAATCCTCCTATTCAATTCACAACCTTCGATTTCAATAAGTGTGCGATTTCATCATTCGCAGCTCACATGCGACCTAATCAATACGAATAGGCAACAGGCACGATCCATCTGGCGTGCCCGCCGATTCTATCTGCAGTTTTCCGATCCTGCCGCTCAGCGCGGCAATGGAGTCTCGATTGCCCTCGACTACGATTACGTGGTTGTCGGACTCACGATTCGTGTGAACGTCAAATGCGAGGCTGAAATCGTTGTCCAAGAATTCCGCTGTAACGTGTTCTAGGGACTTGGCAGTTTTTACTGTGAAGGTTCGAATAAAAGTCTCTTCAGCCCGATCCGATCGGAAAATTGCAGTCGGCGGCTCTACCATCATTACGGGCACAATTTCCATCGCAACTGGAATATCCGGCGATACCACTGTTCCTCCCTCTCCATTGTGAAGCCGCAGTACGGCGCGGTGGAATCCCGGATCAAAGTCTGTTCCCCTCCAAGTCGCCTCAATATATGGTCCCGTCTCGTCCGTTGACACGATAGTCAGATCGAGAGGAAGTGGGGGGGCAAGCGATGCGACCAACCCCTGCGTGGGGCGTTTGGAAATGATCGAGTAGCGGACGGGGGACGATTCCGAACCCGCTGCCGTTGTCAAGTGAATGCTTGGGGGGGCGATAAGATACGGTCGGGCCACTTCACCAGATACCACGACCGTATGGGGCGTCTGAGCTCCGTCGTCTGCGGCAATGAAGACTTCCACACTAAACGGCCCCAAATCGTCTCGCTCAATTGTCATCGTGAGCTCAGCCGCCGAATCTGCCGGAATACGAGCCGGCACGACCTCCGCCTTGATGCAGCTACAGGAGGTCTTAACCGCCTGTATTCGTACTTCACGATCGGTGAGATTCAGAATCTTGGAATTGCCGCTCCAGGAACCTTCGATGAGACCCACATCGAACCGCTTGCGAATTACCTGAAGCGTATGATCGTTCGCAGTCCCATTCGATCCCCGACGGTCTGACTCATTAATCGAACGAACGATGTCGGCGGAAGGCGATAAAAGGAGCGCTTTGTAGCGTCGATGCTTGTTTTCCTTCGTGATTGTGAGTGAGCTTGTTCCATGCGACAAATCGACGATTTGAGCTGCATCCTGCGTAAATCCCGTGATAGCGACAAAATGATCGCCAAGGTTCAAAATTGCATACTGATGTAATTCAATCAGTTTGCGCAGTGAGCACTCGATCCCCAAAGTCTCGATTCCGTATTCGGCAGCTAGCTGTTTGAGATCGAGCAGAGTCGATCCCCGCTCCTCATACTCTTTAGACGTGGCGAGGATCTCCTGGGTAGGAACTTGAATGCCCATACA
>JAJDAB010000157.1 GCA_029262095.1 Candidatus Hydrogenedentota bacterium | reverse complement strand
ACATCGATCTGTGATTGGACGAGCGCGTCTGAAATCACGCCCAGGCCACCTGTACTTTGAATGATATGTACAACCACTGGAATTCGGTATTTGACCACGGAAGGATCGTATTCCGGTTTAGGGTCTGTGAAGCTGAGCGTACAATCCGCTTGAGGCAGTGATTTCAGCGGCGCGAGCGCTTTCGAAGAAATGGTTCCGCACTGACGTTGGGCAACTCCGTTCCCGGCAAGGACGAGCGACGATACGATCAACGCGAGGGTGAAACGGATGGCACGATCATTCAGGCGCATGGCACTCTCCCCCAATACTTCCGACCCGATAATTCGACTTTCCTTCGGCTAATTCTACCTGGAAAACGACTAGACATACCACGCGGGAATCGACTTTCGCTGTTAATTAGGTCGATCTTCCATATGCATCTGCACAAAAAAACGCACGCCGAACTGATTCGGCGTGCGTAGAGTGCGAAAACTAATGCTTGTGCTTAGCCAGCGCGTGTACCCGTCACCGTGCCGTTGCCAAGGTCTGTAACGTATTCGCCCGTGATGCCGTCGCCCTCGATTGTTCCGACGAATTGTGCCGGCAATTCCTGGCCTTCGATGTCGAAGACCACGTCAAACGTAACGTTGTTGCCATCCAGCGCGATGTTACTCGGAACCATTTCGGCTTCCGCCGGCTCGGTCATCGTGATCATTCCGGTCAAGTCGTCATTGATCTTGACGACTTGTTCGATCGTGCCGAGTTGTGATTCGACCGTGAAGTTCCACGTACCAACCAATGGGTTGGCCATACCGCCGCCTGTAGCACAGCCGACCAGCGCGCACGCCACCAATACGGTTGCCGCGAATCCGCCGGCCCGGCGCAATGTGAGTGTATTCATGATGAAATAATCTCCTTATCGGTGACACCCTCTTGCCTGCATGCAAAGGCGCGGTCAAACCCGCCCTTCACCCCAAACGAATAGCCTACGCAATGTGCATGCCGCCTTGCAAGGGATAGCGTCCCTGTTGCTTCATTGCGGAAGCACACAGTATGCTCGTGTGCCCGCGTGTTTTTGGTATGAATTGGAAGGAATGGTGCTCTTATGCGAATGAGTGACTTGGTCGGCAAACGGTACAAAGAACGACCGGCCGAAGCGACGTTGGAGAGTCATGCGTTTCTCCTTCGTGGAGGGTATGCACGCCAAATGGCCAACGGCATTTATTCCTTATTACCTCCTGGATTGAGGGTTATTCGCAAAATTGAAGCCATTGTCCGGGAGGAAATGGACGGCATTTGCGGCCAAGAAGTGCAAATGCCGGTGGTCCAGCCGCGTGAACTCTGGGATGAATCAGGACGCTACGGGGCCGTGGGTGCCGAGTTGTGCCGCTTTCAAGACCGGACGGGGCATGACATGGTTCTCGCCATGACCCACGAAGAGGGTGTTGTGCATCTGTGCCGAAATGAGATCACCAGCTATACGCAGTTACCTTTCATGGTCTACCAAATTCAGACGAAGTTTCGGGACGAGCCGCGTTCACGTGGCGGCCTCATCCGTGTGCGCGAATTCACGATGAAAGATGGATACTCGTTTCATACGTCACAGGAAGAATTGGACGAGTATTACCAGCATTGCTTTAAGGCGTACGAGCGGATTTTTGCCCGGTCTGGTATGCCCAATGTCGTTGCGGTGGAGGCGGACTCGGGGATGATGGGCGGGGCTATTTCGCATGAGTTTATGATGTTGACCGAAGTGGGGGAGGACACCATCGTCACCTCCGATGACGGTTCGTATATCGCCAATCAAGAAGTAGCGGCGGGCGAGGTCGAAGCGTTTGCGGAAGAAGCGTTGCCGCTGGAAAAAGTCTCGACCCCTGGCAAGAAAACCATTGAAGACGTAGCCTCCTTCTTGGGTGTGGAAATCCGGCAAACCGCAAAGGCCGTGTTCTACGAGAGCGATACGGAGGGCAAACTAGTTCTCGCGGTGGTTCGGGGTGATCGTGAAGTCAACGAGGCGAAGCTCTCCAAAGTCATCCAGACGCCACCGGTTCCCGCGACAGATGAACGGATCAAAGCGGCCGGCGCTATTCCTGGGTATGCATCGCCCATCGGGCTGGATTCAACCAAGGTTCGCGTGGTCGTCGATCCCACCGTGCGAGATTCAAACAATCTTGTCGCCGGTGCCAACGAAGTCGACACGCACTACAAGAATTTCAATCTGGAACGTGACGGCAGCGACGCAGAAATCGCCGACATCATCATGGTGCAAGACGGCGATCGCCATTCCGGCGGAGGCGCGTTACGCCTGAGCCGAGGCATCGAAGTCGGCAACATCTTCCAGTTGGGCACGAAGTATTCGGCCGCAATGGGAATGACGTACGACGACGCCGATGGCAACGTGCAAACACCAATCATGGGCTGCTATGGCATCGGCATCGGCAGGATGATGGGTTCGATAATGGAGGCCCGCCGCGATAAATTTGGACCGCAATGGCCCATGCCGGTTGCGCCGTGGCATGTTCAAGTGAACGCGTTGAAACTGACGAATGAGACCGTGAAGGAGACCGCGGAGTCGTTATATCAATCGTTAGTCGACGCTGGTGTCGAAGTGTTGTACGACGACCGTGATTTGCGTCCGGGCGTGCAGTTCGCCGAAGCGGACTTATTGGGAATCCCGATTCGGCTAATCGTCGGTGAGCGCAATTTGGCCAATGGCGATATCGAAGTGAAGCGTCGTGACACGGGTGAAACAAGCATGCATTCGGTCGCTGATGTCGTGGAACTCGTGAAAACTTGGATTGCCGAGAGCATTGCTGAGTTTCAACCTACCGACTAGAGAGTTAATGCACTCGGTTTGGTTTTTTCGCAGCCCATGTTTTTTCACCACCAAGGCACAAAGACACCAAGAATTAGCGGTGTGGACGGAGTACGCGGCATCGACAAACTCCCGCGCGATGTCGTCGGTCTCTTGAGGTACAGGTTGCACACGCGGCCCTTTCATTCTGTATTTACTACCAACGCACAAAGAAACAGTAACCCAACAATGCGGTTCTTAGTGCCTTTGTGCCCTGGTGGTAAAACTAATCCCTGTATCGTTTCGATCGATTTACCACTATGAATAAGGCACCGAATTTCAGGTGATTTCAATTGGTTTTTGCATCGTCTACGCCAAGCCGCCGAAACTGGTCAATAACTCATCCCGCTCAACGACCGCTGTACCGGCTTTGCCGACGACTATTCCTGCGGCGTGATTTGCGAGGTCTGCTGCGTTCTCAATCGTTGCACCTGCGGCGATTGCCGTAGTCAACGTAGCGATTACCGTGTCGCCCGCGCCGGAGACGTCGAACACTTCTCGCGCCTGGGTTTCAATGTGACGGGGAGGCTCTCCATCGCGAAAGAGGATCATCCCTTTTGGCCCGAGGGTGATGAGCAAGTACCGCACACCAAAGCGCTCGGCAAGCGCCAATGCAACATTGGCCAGGGATTCGTCTTCTAGCGGGTTTTGCACGGGCATTGTTTCGAACATGCCCGCTAGTTGGAAGGCTTCCGAACGATTGGGGGTCATCGCCGCGATCCCGCTGACCTTTGACGCATTGGCCGGGTGTGGGTCTAGCGCTATTGGGATACCAGCCTCGTCGGCTTGCTTCGCTATCGCAGTCAATAGCGATGGCGTTACAAGTCCTTTGGCGTAGTCTTCAACTATGATTGCGTCGATCTGCCCTGCGTCCACCAGCTTCTTGAGCGCGGCCGATAGTCTGTCTTCCTCGTCGGAGGTTACGGTGTGCGTATCTTCGGTGTCGATGCGGACGACCTGTTGACGGTTGGCCAGGACGCGGGTTTTCTCCGTAGTCCGCCGTGAGTCGCTCGTGATCACGCCTTCAATACCGGCGCCGGTTTGGGCCATCATTTCACGTAACCGTGTGCCCGCGATATCAGCGCCAACTACGCCGAATACGGAGGCTTTCGCGCCAAGGGCCATTACATTGCGAACTACGTTAGCCGCGCCACCAGGGACGTCGTGTGTATCATCCACGGCGACTACCGGTACCGGTGCCTCCTGTGAAATGCGCGACGCCTTGCCGCTAACGTACCGGTCCAACATCAAATCACCAACAACGGCGATTCGTGTGCCATTGCAAGAGGTGAGGAGTTCGGACGCGTGTGCTCGATTCATTTGAGCTTTCTTGTTGTGGTTGGGACGAAATCTAGATTTTGTTTATAGCAGCACTGTTCACTCCGAACAAAGAGAAACGGCGGCGATCCGTAGGACCGCCGCCGTGATTAATCGCGCAGGTTCGTTCAGCTATTTCGCGGCCGCGTAGTTCTCGCTGACTTTGTCCCAGTTAATGACGTTGAAGAACGCCTTCATATAGTCGGGACGGCGGTTTTGATACTTGAGGTAGTAGGCGTGTTCCCAGACGTCCATGCCCAAAATGGGGGTCTGACCGTTCATGAGCGGGGAGTCTTGGTTTGCGGTGCTGATGACGCTGAGCTTGCCGCCTTCGACAACCAACCATGCCCAGCCGCTGCCGAATCGTGTCGCGCCGGCATTGGCGAACGCTTCTTTGAATTTGTCGAAGCCGCCCAATTCGCTTCCAATTGCAGCACCCAAATCGCCGCCGGGTTCGCCGCCACCGTTCGGACCCATGATTTGCCAGAACAGCGAGTGATTGGCGTGGCCACCGCCGTTGTTGATAACGGCTTGGCGTTTGCCTTCACCGACCATACTGATGTTTTTGAGGATGTCTTCGGCGCTTTTGCCATC
>JAJDAB010000156.1 GCA_029262095.1 Candidatus Hydrogenedentota bacterium | reverse complement strand
AACCCAAAACTCGACGTACCCGAAGAGGGCACTGACTGGAAACCGGAATCGGTGTAGTCCGTATCTTGTTTCGGAATCTTGTTTTCGCTGTTTTCTGTAGAAAGCGAGCGAGAAGATTCGTTCACGATGTTCAGAAAGGCTGGCCGGTTGTCGAACAGAAAAACAGGAATAAATACCAAGAGTGACCAAAATATCAAGAACACCAAAGAGTCAAAAAAGTCTACTAAGATACTTGATCGAATTCCTCGAGACAGCTTGACAATGTCTCCCGCCAACTCATACGTGTACATTATTGCGGCTAGTGAAAATATGATGAAGAACAGTACCCATAAGAATCGAGTCGGATAAAAATACTGGACGACGTAAAGTATCGTGGGAACTAGGTAGAAATAGAGCGATCCATATTCGTAATCGATCAGCGTCGTTAGGGCAAGGGGGATAGCTGTAAGCTTCCCTGTCAAGGACACAGTTCTAAAGTAGAGTTTTCCGGGTTCGGTTGTAGTTCGATTTGTTTTCTGTAGACGATTGGGGATCATCTGCGCGAGTTCGTTAGCGCAACCCGTCCACGTGCCGTTCGAGAGATTAGTCTGCATGGGCGCCACCTTGAACGAATTCGTCCAGCCATTGGTGCCGAAATCTGTAGTGACTGCCCACACGTGCGTGTTTAATCGAATTGTTTCGACAGGCCCGCCGAAGTGTCTCGCAATGAACTTGCAGATATGCGGCGGCCTCGAGAAGAGTTAACCAGGTATTCTCTGCCATTTTTCGTGCTCCGATATTGCCCGGAGGCACAAAAAAGGCGACACTCCGGGCACCAAAAATTCAGTGCCTAGCAGTGCCGCAAAAGGCAACAGGAATTGGTTACTGTTCCTATTTATTACGTAACTCAAACGATTTAGCCACAGAGAGCACCGAGTTCACATAGGGGCTTGAGATAAACGTAGTCTCATTAGAAGCTATCCCGAAATCGTCATTGCGAGGAGGCGGTAGCCGACGTGGCAATCTCGTCGACGGTAAACGTTGGACTATTGGCAAGTCACACGACGCGTTACCGAAACATACAGGTTTCGGGATAGCTTCAAGACTTTCAAAGCGAATCATTCGGTACACGAGTTGTCGTAAAAACGTTCCATTTGGAAGATCCTAAGCTGGATTGGGCGACGTTCGGCATTCGACATTCTCTGTGTCCTCGGTGAACTCTGTGGCTATACTCGTTAAGATTGTCCGCCCGTACCGCCACACGCTACGATGGCGCAATGTCAGACGAACTCTTCGAATACGCCGCCGCCGACCGGATGAAGTCGGAAGCGCCACTCGCCCGGCGTGTTGCGCCGCGCACACTTGACGAACTAACGGGGCAAGAACACATCCTCGGCCCCGGCAAAATGCTGCGCCGAGCAATCGAAGCGGACCGGATTACGTCGCTCATTCTCTACGGGCCGCCCGGATGTGGAAAGACCGCGCTCGCGCGGCTCATCGCGATGCAAACGAAATCGGCGTTCGACCATTTGAACGCGGTCACGTCCGGCGTGAAGGATTTGCGCGAGCTTATCGAACGCGCGAAAACGCGCCGAATCCATGACGCGAAACGGACGATCGTTTTTGTCGATGAAATCCACCGGTTCAATCGCGCGCAACAGGACGCGCTGTTACCCGACGTCGAAAACGGCAACATCATCCTCATCGGCGCTACGACGGAAAATCCCTTCTTTTCCGTGGTCGCGCCGCTGTTGTCGCGCTCGCAAATCTACGAGTTACATCCCCATGACGAAGATTCGATAGTTGGGTTGTTGACGCACGCACTCGCGCATCCTGAACGTGGTTTGCCGAACTTGAAAATCGAAGCGGACGACGATGCACTGCGGCATATCGCGAACTACTCCGAAGGCGACGCGCGACGGGCGTTGAACGCGCTCGATATCGCGATGCTCACGACGGAACCGGTCGATGGCCGCGTACACATCACACTGTCCGTCGCCGAGGAATCCATCCAACGCAAACTCATCCACTACGACGGCACAGGTGATGACCACTACGACGCGGCGTCGGCCTTCATCAAAAGCATGCGCGGCACGGACCCTGATTCGGCGTTGTACTGGTTGGCGCGCATGCTCGAGGCAGGCGAAGACGCGCGATTCGTCGCCCGGCGTATCTGCATCGCCGCCTCCGAAGACGTGGGCAACGCGGACCCCATGGCGCTAGTCGTTGCCACGAACGCATGGCAAGCCTGCGAATTCATAGGCATGCCCGAAGCGCAAATTATCCTCGCGCAAGCCACCACATATGTCGCCTGCGCGCCCAAAAGCAACGCGTCCTACAAAGGCATCGCCGCCGCCCGCCAAACCGTCCGCGAAGGCGAACACATCGCCGTCCCCAAGCACTTGCAAGACGCCCACTACAAAGGCGCCGCCCGCCTCGGCCGCGGCGAAGGCTACCAATACGCCCACGACGGCGAAGAAGGCTACATACCCCAAAACTACGGCGTAGAACGCGGCAGATTCTATTCGCCAACGGATCGCGGCAAAGAAGCGGAATTCAAAGAACGGCTGGAGCGGTTCGCTGAACGCGACGGAGAGAATGGGAACGCCGATGACACGGATTAAGCGGATAAACGCGTATCTCTTGTGTGTAGCATCCCCGCCAAATGATTCAAAGTGCTTTCACTCGATGAATCCAAGCCGCGCGAGGTCGTCAAGCACCCAGAGAAACATGAAGCATCCATGAGGGACAAGCGCCCAACGCCACTTCGTTGAAGAGGTAACGAGGAGAACACATCCCGAAAGGATACTCATGACTGCACAACCGATTGCCACGATTAGCGTTGCAGTGTAATTTTCACTTGCAAGAGCGACACTTGAGTAGCCATAGAAGAGCATCGTGGTGGCCCAGAATATTGGCTCGCACAGCCGATTTATCTCTTCACGTTTGCCCATTATAAGTCTCACACTCGATCTTGCCGGGAAACATCCCGGCAGATTGATACTAAAGTGAACGCCACTTCCACAAATGGCGTTGACCTACGGTAGAGATTAGAAGACTAGAGCGCGTCGAGAGGAATCAATTGAATCCGCTTCAACAGCAGAACCGTCACTCGAACAAGTGGGATTGTGGCCAAATTCAAGGAATTCGCAGTGAATTGTTAATTAATCACCCTTTGTGTCGTGACATTGGGATATTACCTATGCACAACATGCAACGCGTTGACACGAGTAAGTGCGGGAGGAATCCGAAAGACCCGCCTGATGTGAAGAGGTCTAGACAACATTGACGAACGTGGTTCAACGGATGGTTAATCCGTCGAATCCGCATCATCCGCGTGCCTATTTTGGCAGTGGCGGCACTTCCGGCGTGGTAAGTCGGATGAAGGCGTCTTCCAACAGAATTTCCTCTTCGCGGATGGTGAGGACGCCATAGCCTTGTTCGACGAGTTTTGTCGCGACAAAACTAAAATCTTCGGTGCCGGGTTCAAGCTCGGCGACGACGGTGCCATTCTGGACCTCGACACTTTGGATGTGATCCATATCGCGCAGCAAGCTCGCGGCATCTTCTGTCCGTTCCGTCAGCCGAATTTCCAAGCGGTGCGATGTGCGCGCTTGAATCAATGCGGCTTCTATTGTTCCGGAGTAGATGACATTGCCGTGGTCAATGATACAAATCTTATTACAGAGGTGCCGCAATTCAGAGAGGATGTGCGACGAAATTAGAATCGTCTTCCCCATATCACTGAGCGCGCGGAGCACTTCGAGGATCTCGATTCGCGCGCGTGGATCGAGGCCCGAAGCCGGTTCGTCGAGAATGAGTACGCCCGGATCATGGATGAGCGACCGTGCGAGGCCGAGCCGTTGACGCATACCACGCGATAAGCCCTCGATGAGTTCGTCACGCTTATCGCCTAGGCCAGTCAGTTCGATGCAATCACTGACCACCTTCGCGCGCCGGTCCCGAGTGACACGATAGGCCGCCGCAAAAAATTCGAGATACTCGCTCACCAGCATGTCGCGGTACGCGCCGCTCGAATCCGGCATATAGCCAATCAGCGGTCGGACGTTGGTCGCGTCGGTGACAACATTGTGGCCCAGTATCTCCGCCTGACCTGAGTCCGGACGCAACAGCGTCGCGAGGATTCGCATGGTGGTGGTTTTGCCCGCACCGTTCGGCCCAAGGAACCCGTATATATCGCCCTCGTCAACATCGAGCGACAACCCATCCACTGCAATGGTCGAGCCGAATCGTTTGTGCAGGTTGGCAATACGAATCGCGGACATTACGGCGAACTCTCGGGATATGCGACGACTTGCAACACTTCGTAGCCGGTTTCAGGACGCTGATCTCCATCAACAACGAGCGAATTCGCGGGATAACCGGCGTTGTTGGAGAGAAATATATACGCTCCGCGACGTATCGCATCGCGCAAGTCGAACTGACGCGAGTACGCCCAATGGTCGTCGAGATGCTGTATAAGTCCGACATGAGATTGACGGCCTGAAACGAAATTTCGGGTCGACCTTGCTTCGTTTGGATCGAGAGTCACATCCACTTTTTCGCCCGGTCCGATTGCGTCGGGAATTTGCCATGTTCGCCATTCATAGACGATTGAATTCTGGCGCAATGTCCGGTCCGTTTGGTTCGATACCGTTACAACTATGGGGTTGATATTGGTCGAAATCGACAAATCAATCTGCGGATACACATCAGATTCGCTGAATGCACCATATACCCTGTATTTCCAAATCGGAATACGCTGCTCAATCGTCGCTTCATCAACATCGTATACGCCCGAAGGATCCGGCGCGCGAGTTGACTTAATTTGTTGGAGGTGCGCGCCGTCCACGTGATTGATGGAATACTTTCGCCCCGAGGGAACGAAGAGACCCAATAGATCGAATTGAGTCGCGGCAGCCAATTGGGGAAACACAACAGTGTGGCGTACATGTATAGACGCCATATCGCCGCCGACCCACGCTTTGGCACCCAACCACGCCGCGACGGTGAATACGGCGACAATCGTCGGGAATGTGACCCACGTCATTTTCGGTTTGCCCAGCCACTTGATAAAGAAATAGTCGCCCGGGCCAACAATCACGGCGTAGAGCAGCGTCAGCGCCAACACGAGACCAAGCCGCAACCCGGTCTGCTGATGCGTTCTCACTTGCGCCATCAAGTTGTGTCGGATTTCTTCTTCCGGCACTTCCACCCGGCTCCTGTCTATCTTTCGTTCGCCAATGCGGAGTCCGCCGAGGATTTCGTTCCACATCGCTTCGCGGCCATCCCATTTCTTCATGCCCCGCGCATCGGGCGAGACCGCGAATGTCGTTATCGAACCAAGCCCATAGTTGCGCCGAACGATGAGCGGCCGTTCATCCGATTCGAATAGAATTTCGTCACCATGTTCAATTGAACCTTCGGTGATGGTCTCGGTCGTTCCCAGCTCGGATAGTTCCAACGAGGCGATTCGTTCAGGCACGAAAGGCAATATCAATGGAAGCGAACCTTGCGCAAACGCATTTGTCCGTTTAGACGCATCGACGATTAGCGTTCCGCCACGCATCGTCCACTGGTGCAACGCGTCCACTTGTTGGTGCGACAATTCTTTTTCGGGAGGCGGCGAGATAATTATCGCGTCATACATTTCCAGGCCGATGCCATCTCTTGGCAGACGATCGGGATCAAGATATAGCCGCGTATAGAGTGCCTCGCCTTTTTCCGATTCAAAGTCAGGCAATCCGCCGGGCAGCGTCCCCAGTGAAGCGACGACGGGCAACCAGGGATCGACGGTTCGCAATCGTTCTTCGATGGAGTTAATGACACGCCCGCGCGCGTTGTGGTAGCTCACCGTGATTCGGTCCGGCGAGTGACCCATGTTCGGCACGTAGAGGAATAGATACTTCTGCGAGTTCAGCGGCAACTCGAGATCCCGGCGGGCCTCGCCAAGGGTCGAGCCAAGCGCAGAAAACTGGACCGACACATAGCCGTTTCGCTGGGTCCCGTCATTGACCAGTTGGACGTAGACCGGGGCGACGCAATCGCCACGAACATAGCCTCCCGCGCCCGCCCATACAGTAATGGCGGGGCTTTCGGCCCCGCCGGTCGTGGCGGACACCGTCATTAATATCAGTAAAGTTACAACGCTGCGCATCTGAGGTACCTGGGAAACAATGTATCGGTAGAGCGATAGGCGATCAAATCAATTATGATTCGCTTTCAAACGGAAGAAATATAACTAGATTGGTCAGAACGAAATCGGAGGACGCGATATGTCTAACGGACGCAAGATCGGTGGCTGGGTTGTCACTGGAGCGTTGACGCTGTTGTTTCTCGGCTCTGCGACAATGAAGTTTATTGGGGCGGAACAAATAGTCACAAGCTTCGAGCATTTCGATTTGCAGCACATGCGGTATGTTATCGGTGGGGGTGAAGTCGCATCGGCACTGCTGTACGCATTTCCACTTACAGCATCTCTGGGCGTGCTTTTGTTAAGCGCATACATGGGCGGCGCGATCGTGACGCATATGGCCAATGGCGAACCCTATATCGTCCAATCGATTATTTTGATCGTCATATGGCTCGGCTACTATTTACAGTACCCGGAGATGTTGATTAGTTTCACGAAGAATCGCGCTTCGGCCGATATCAGTTAGGAATGGGACGCATAATCCATGGGGTATGTCTATCTTATTTGTGCGATCATATCGGAAGTCACGGCCACTTCGGCATTGAAAGCGTCCGAAGAATTCTCCAAACCGATTCCGAGCATTATTGTCATCGTGGGTTACAGCGCTTCATTCTATCTGCTCACGCTTTGCCTACGAACAATGAGTCTCGGCGTAACCTACGCCATGTGGTCGGGTTTGGGTGTGATACTGGTTGCGATGGTCGGCGTGGTGTTATACGGTGAACGCCTCGATCTCGCGGCCGGCGTTGGTATGGCGTTGATCATCGGGGGCGTTGTTATTTTGAACACGATGTCGAAGGCAGTCGTGCATTGACATGCGCGGCTGTGAAAGCGATTCCGGCCATGATAAAGTAGCGCCATGACCGAGCACCCGCTAGACGGCCGCATCGAAAGCCTTTCACTCATGTTGGATCTTGATCCCGAAATCCAACAGGGATTCATCGCGTCGCTCAAAGACGTGGGCGGGATCGCCGGGGTCAACAAAGGCGATCATTTATTCAATGAAGGTGATTCCAACGCCAATGACGGCTATGTCGTGCTAAAGGGAACCTTAACAATCGCGAGTAGCGGAGGGTTCGAAAACGAATTGTTCGCGCCCGTCCTGGTCGGCGAAATGAAACAGTTCTCCTTTAGCGGCGACGAGGCCCGCGTCGCGAATGTTACAGCCGCAGCGGACCTCGAAGTCCTGCGTTTTGATTGGGCCGCACTCTATAAATCGCTGGGTGAGCGACTAAGCGACAAACAAATCGAGGATTTCCGTTGTGCGCTTCGACGCTACGCGTGGATGCACTTCCTAGAATTGGAAGGGGAACTGTAAATGTCGCGACCTATTCAACAGAACGTCGTGTTGCCGTCGACGGCTGCAGAACTGTTTAACGCCTATCTCGATCCGGCCAAACACAGCGCGTTTACCGGCGCACCCGTGACCATCGGGCCAAATCCAGGCGACAAGTTCGAAGCCTTCAACGGAGCGCTCTCCGGCGCGATCATTGCCACCATTTCGCCACGCCTCATCGTTCAGGCTTGGCGATCCACGTCTTTCAATGAAGCCGATCCCGATTCGACATTGGTCCTCTCGTTTTCGGATACGGACGAAGGTGGGCGAATCGATCTCGTGCACGTCGGCGTGCCAGAACACGATCACGATGGCGTTACCGAAGGATGGCCAAAGTTCTACTGGAATCCCTGGCGCGAGCACTTAGAAAACGCTTCATAGCGTTGCGACGAAACGCGCGTAACGCAAGTCCTGCTAAGGCTTCACGAATGGTGGCGTCCAAGCAGACTCGAAATCGCCTTTGGCGAACGGGTTTTCCTGCTCTTTCGAAGACACAATCTTGGCGCGCACGTATAACTCTTTGCCTGTGAGTTGGTACGTCGCGGGGTTGTCCGTCGTTTCGTGCAGCATTTGGCCGATATCTTCGCTATACCGGTGCGATGCGCGCGCAAT
>JAJDAB010000155.1 GCA_029262095.1 Candidatus Hydrogenedentota bacterium | reverse complement strand
TTCGTGCCTTTGTGGTGAAATATCGGTCAAGTATCCCGCCGAACCCGTGTAGTATACGCATACTTCGTTAATTGACTTTGAGGAGCCTTCACACTTCCATGGACTATCGCGCTGACCGAATGAACGCCATCGACGCCTCCGGCATACGCAAGGTGTTCGCCCTGGCGGCAAAACTCGAAGATCCCATAAACCTCAGCATCGGCCAACCGGACTTTGACGTTGATGAGGCGGTGAAGGAAGAGGCCATCGCGCGCATACGCGAGGGCCGGAATAGTTATACGCAGACGTGGGGCATTGAAGAACTCCGTAGCGAATGTTCGGCGTATTATGAACGTCGATTCGGTACGCCGTTGGACAATGTCATGGTGACATCCGGCGTTTCCGGCGGGTTGTTTCTCGCACTCTTGGCGACGCTCAATCCCGGGGACGAAGTCCTCTTCGGCGACCCGTATTTCGTGATGTACCCGCACCTGAGCCGATTGTTGGGCGGCGTACCGGTGCCGATCAACACGTATCCCCGTTTTAAACTGACGGCTGAAGCGGTCGAGGCCGCGATCACCGAGCGTTCGAAAATCCTGATCGTGAATTCCCCTTCCAATCCGACGGGTGTGACGTTGGATGCGGCGGAGTTGGATGCGCTCGCGGCGGTAGCAAAAAGGCACGACTTACTGATTATCACGGACGAGATTTACGAGCAGTTCTGTTACGACGGCGCCCCTGCAACTATGGCGGGCCGGCACGCCAATACAATTGTCCTCAATGGGTTTTCTAAGATCGCCGCGATGACCGGTTGGCGAGTTGGCTACGCAGCCGGTCCCGACGAAATCATCCAAGACATGAACACGTTGCAGCAGTACACGTTCGTGTGCGCGCCCTCGTTCGCGCAATACGCCGCAGTCACTGCACTGAATCTAGACCTCTCCCCCACTATCGCCGCGTATAAACAAAAGCGCGAGATGATCTACGAAGGTTTGAAGGATCGGTTTGAGCCCACAAAACCGGGTGGTGCATTTTACATTTTCCCCAATGCACCCGGAGGCGACGGGGAAGCCTTCGTGAAACAGGCGATTGAGAACAACGTGCTCGTCATACCCGGCAATGTATTTAGCGACCAGAACACGCATTTTCGGCTGAGTTTTGCCGCGGACAATGCGGTCTTGGAGCAGGGAATCCAACATCTGAACCGTCTAGCGGCGACATATACCACGCCGAAATAACCCCTCCCCCACCTCGATTTGATAGCATGCCCCGTACGGCGCTGGGGCGCGCTGATCAACTCTCGGAGGTGGATTATGTCTGTTCGTCAATTCGTTCATGGATTCGTTCTACTTTGCGTTGTCGCGTCTGTCGGGGTATCGCCGTCCGCGATCGCTGGCGAACCTGGATCGCATCCGCTCTCCAAGAAAGTTGAAATCCGTCGTGACGTTTGGGGTGTCCCGCACGTCCTGGGCGAAACGCATGAGGCGGCCTCGTTCGGCTACGGTTATGCCGCTGCGGAAGATCATGTACTGAATATCGCGCGTCTCTATTTGCAGGCCCGTGGCGAGGAAGCAAAGTATTTCGGCGAAAAATTCGTCGAATCCGATTTTGCCGTCAAGCAATTCCGGGTACATGGCGTGGCCGAAGAACGCTTCGACGAATTACCGCCTTGGACCCAAGACATGTACACGGGGTATGCCGCGGGCTTCAACGAATACGTAGACCAGCACCGGTCGGAACTGCCGGAATGGGTGGTACCGGTATCGGGGCCTGATGTGCTGGCCCATGGCCGTAAGGTCGTGCTCGATTTCGCTACGAATCGCGGCCAGATCAAAAATATCGGCAAAAAGAAGACGGCCATGGCGGACAAGACCCGGACCGGGCTCTACGGTTCCAACATGTGGGCGGTCAATGCGGAACGGTCCGCTTCGGGAAACGCGTTACTACTCGGCAATCCGCATCTTCGCTGGTCAGGGTCGCATATTTGGCACGAGGTCCATATCACGATTCCTGGAACGATGAACATGTACGGCGCAACACTCATTGGATTTCCGGGGCCGAGCATTGGGTTCAACAATGACCTGGGTTGGTCGCACACCGTCAATCCGCATGATTCCGATGATATTTACGAGCTGACGCTTCACCCCCGCGATTCGTCCAAGTATTGGTACGACGGGGTATATCGCGACCTGACGAAAGAAGTGTTGAGTGTAGAAGTAAAGACCGACTCCGGGACCGATACGGTTGGGCGCGAAGTGTGGTGGTCGCACCACGGACCGGTCGTGAAGAAAATCGGGAACAAGGCTTACGCGTTTAAGAGCGCGAATATCGACGAGTTCCGGTCCGCCGTGCAAGTCAGCATGATGGGGAAAGCACGTGATCTAGATGCGTTTCGTCGCGCAATCGATGTGCAAGGGCTGGCGATGTTTAACATCTGCTACGCCGACCGTGCCGGAAATTCGTTCTACCTATTTAACGGACGGTTTCCGCAGCGGCCAACCGGTTACGATTGGTCCGGCGTCGTTCGAGGCGACACGTCCGCTACGGAATGGTACAACGTGCTGCGTCAAGGCCAGCTTCCGTCGTTGCTCAATCCTCCAGGCGGATACGTGCAGAACTGCAATTCCTCGCCTTGGTATACGAACATGCGTGCCGTTATCGATCGGAATGAGTTCCCCGCAGATTTGGCTCCGCTCGCCAATACGCTGCGTTCGCAACACAGTCTCAAAATGCTCGATACCGATACCAAAATCGATCTCGACTATCTATTGGAGAAGAAGTTTAACCATCATCTCTTGCTATCCGATCGTGTAAAGGAAGATCTCATTTCGGTTCTACGAGGTCGTGAGTCCGGGGGCGTTTCATTAGATCCTGCGGCTGAACTTCTGGAGCGTTGGGACGATTCAGTGAGTCCGGAGAGCATTGGTTCAGTGCTCTTCGTTCAATTCTGGAACCGCTACAAAAAGGAAGCGAATCAAGTATTCGATGTCGCGTGGTCTGAGGATAAGCCCATGTCCACACCCTACGGCATCGGCGACGAGCGCGCGGCACGGCGTTCTATGGCCGCGGCGGTCAAAGCGATGGAGGACGTGGCCGGGACGATTAATGTGCCTTGGGGCATGGCGTTTCGGTTGCGCAAAGGCGATCTCGACATTCCGATCGG
>JAJDAB010000154.1 GCA_029262095.1 Candidatus Hydrogenedentota bacterium | reverse complement strand
CGGCAAACGATTTTACTTTAGCGCACCGTTCGCCGACGAAGGCGCATCAATGGGCGGCGGCGCGATGGGCGAGGCGATTACTCTCGGCCTAAATGGACGTTTATGGAAATACGACGCGGAGACCGACACCGCCGCATTAGCCGCGTACGGATACAATTTTATCGATGGCGTATTGCTCGAAGAGGGAGAGCAATCGGTGCTCGTCACAGAGACGACGAAGTTTCGCATCTTGCGCCTATTCCTCGCGGGCGAACGTGCAGGCGAAGACGACGTCGTGTGGGACGCGTTACCCAGCATGCCCGACGGACTGGATCGCGCCGAAGACGGGCGAATCTGGGTCGGTATGATCAAGGAACGCACGGGATTCGTCACGTGGGCACACGCCAACCCATGGGTCAAACCGTTGATGTTGCGCCTACCCCTAGAACTATTGCCCGTACCCACCGTAACGGGCGTGCTCGTGTTGAGTCCGGATGCCGCGACACCATTGTGGTACGCTGAACATGCTGGCACGCACGTCCAAGACATTGCCGCCGTCATTCCGGGAAAGACGGGGGTCTACCTCGCCAACTTCACCGATGACCGGCCAGGTTTGCACCGGATCGCGAATCCAATCGAATAGAGGATCCACAGATGAATACAGATAAACACAGATTGGGAACTCGCCGATGACCAAACCGACTCGCTGGGGCATATTGGGCACCGGGTTCATCGCGCGGCAATTTGCCAGCGACCTGCAGCACGCGAAGGGGGCCGAGTTGGTAGCCGTCGGATCACGTTCGCAGTCTTCGGCGGATAAATTTAGTGAGTCGTTCGGTGCCCGGAAGCGGCATGCGAGTTACGAAGCCTTGGCGGCGGACCCGGATGTCGATGTCGTCTATATCGCGACACCGCATCCGTTTCATCTCCCGAACACATTGATGTGTCTCGACGCCGGCAAGGCGGTGTTGTGCGAGAAACCATTCGCACTGAACGAATTGGATTCACAGTCGATGATCAACGCGGCACGGGATCGCGAATTATTCCTCATGGAAGGCATGTGGACCTATTGCTTCCCGGCAATGCGTAAGATCAAAGAACTCATCGATAGTGGCGCGATCGGCGAGCCGCGCATGATGATGGGTTCATTTTGTTTTCGATCGGACTGGGATCCATCGACCGCCGTCCTGAACAAAGCACTCGGTGGCGGTGCACTATTGGATGTCGGTGTCTATCCAATCTCAGTCGCGCATCTCGTTCTAGGAGGCGAACCAGAGGCGATTCATGCCTCGGCACACATCGGCGAAACGGGCGTCGATGAGCAGAACGGAATTGTAATGACGTACCCCGGCGGTGGCATGGCGATCATCGCGAGCGCGGTACGCACACAGATGCCGGAAGAAATCGTCATTTCAGGAACGGAAGCGCAGATCCGAATCCCAGAACCGTTTTACCGCCCGAACCGTATTGTCATCACAAGAGACGATCAGTCTGAAGAAATCAACTTCCCGTATCCGGGGATGGGCATGCAATACGAAGCCCAGCAAGTCGGTGATTGCCTTCGCGCGGGGAAACGCGAGAGCAGCCTAGTTCCGCACGAGGGCACGCTCGCTGTCATGCGCACGTTGGACCGTATTCGGGCGCAGTGGGGCCTTCGTTATTCTGGCGAATGACCGCGAGAACATTAAGACTCGGTGATGTAGAATCTCGCGACGCTTTTGGCGACTTGGCGGTCGACGAGATCTGGTGCGAACGGACGGATGTACTTCAACAAACGACCTGCGCCCGTCATGACAAGTTCACGCTGACGCCGTTCAATCGCTGCTACCATCTGCCTGGCACATTCGTCCACGGGCATCATTTGATTGCGGTCTCCTGCGATGGAATCCTGCGCGCCGTCATTTCTATTGCCAAATTTCCGAGAATGAATCGCCGTGTCAACGGCACCAGGCGAAACAACCAGCACATCGACACCCGATCCGTCCAGCTCCATTCTTAGTGAATCAAAGAATCCTTGCATTGCGTGTTTGCTCGCGGCGTATCCGGTGGATCTCGGAAAACCCGTCAGACCCTGCAGGGAGGAAACCGCAACAAGAAGTCCCTTGCTCTGTTGAAGATGAGGAAGGGCATGATGGGTGCAATACACGGCACCAAGGTAGTTGACGCGCATGATGTTTTCGAACGAAGTCAGGTCGGTTATTTCATCGAAACGCGCATGCATAGAGATGCCCGCGTTATTGATGAAGATGTCGATCCCGTCAAACTTCTGTAAAGCACCATCAACTAGCATTCGGCACGCGTTCGGGTCGGATACGTCCGTCGATATTCCTGCGACTTCCCCCGAAAAGTCACGGCATTGACCGGCGAGATCGTTTAGCTTGTCGGCACTCCGTGCGGCCGCAACGATGTTCGCACCTCTCTTCGCAAGTTGCATCGTCAATTCGCGCCCAATCCCGTCTGACGCGCCTGTAACGACAATCGTCTTGCCGTCCAAAGTCATCATGATTTTGATTCTCCGATAATCCGTTGGTCTCACACAGTGTTGCTGTTATCCACGTGAAGGATTCCGCCACAACCTCGGTACAAACCGACCGGTCACGTTACAATATGCGGCGTACTCATCACCAAACGCGTTACGCATCAATTGCTCTTCGCTCCGAATGTTGAGATGCCAGATCGGATGTTGTGCAAACGCCCACACAAGGAATGCCCAATCGTTGAGGTAGATCGCCAAACCGAAATCGAAGAACGTCAAGAACGTGGCATAAAGCGGATGGCGGAAATACCGAAACGCGCCAGAGTCGACAAGCACGTTGCCACGCTCGTCGGGCGGCAATGACTTGAGGCTCCAAACCGCGAGCGCCAACGTTGCGGCCAACGACACACCCAGCAAAACGTAACCAACAGCCGCTGAATGGTGGATGGGCCAAGGGCCGAATCGATGTATTACAAAATACGCGATTGGAAATGTAACGATCGTAAGAACAATCCCGCGCGGTCCTGCACCAAATAGGCGTTGATAAGGCGTCATTGACATGGGCAGAGTATACTGCGCCGCTTGCATCAGAGGCCTCGACTTGGGACTATGTCGCGTATGCGCCGATCCGGCGTCTTGCCCTGGTGAAAGGAATATTCTCATGCGGCAGTTCTTGATGATGAGTCTTATAGCCCTGCCCGCGTTGGCTTGGGCGGCGGAATTGGAGTATCCCGTGACAAAACGCGTTGACCATACCGACATCTATCACGGCGTGACCGTGGCAGACCCCTATCGTTGGCTGGAAGACGATGTTCGCGAATCGGACGATGTCGCGGCATGGGTTGAATCGCAGAACGAAGTGACGTTTGCGTATCTGAAAGCATTGCCGGAGCGCGAAGCCATTGAGGAACGATTGACCGAGCTGTGGGATTACGAGAAATACTCCGCGCCGTTCAAGCGAGGCGGGCGGTATTACTTCTCCAAGAACGACGGCCTGCAAAATCAAGCCGTGCTGTACGTACAAGACACGCTTGAGGACGAACCGCGCGTACTCATCGATCCCAACGAATGGTCGGACGATGGCACGGTCGCCCTCGGCGGCGCGGCGTTCTCCGACGACGGGAAGTATTTGGCCTACGGTGTCGCAGACGCAGGATCCGATTGGTATACGTGGCGCGTGATGGAGATCGAATCCGGAAAAGTGCTCGACGACGAAATTCGGTGGGTGAAATATAGCGGCGCGGAATGGGCGGCAGACAGCAGCGGATTCTACTACGGCCGATTCGACGAACCGGAAGAGGGCGAAGAATTCCAAAGCCTCACGTTCAATCAAAAAGTATTTTTCCACAAAGTGGACACGCCACAATCAGACGATGTGCTCGTCTATGAGCGACCGGATGAACCGGAATGGGGCTTTGGCGTAGACGCCACCGAGGATGGACGTTATCTCGTACTCACAGCCTGGGTCGGCACCGATGACCGCTATCGCGTGATGTATAAAGACCTCCGCGACCCGAGTTCGAAAATGGTCGATCTAATCGATACGTTCGAGTTCGATTACTCCATTATCGGCAGCGAAGGATCAATCTTCTTCTTTATCACCAGCAACAACGCGCCGAAGAAACGGTTGATCGCAATCGACGTGGAAAAACCCGAACCGGCAAACTGGCGAGAACTTATCCCGGAACAGGAAGAACCCCTGCGCGGCGTTAGCCTTGTCGGTGATTCGTTCATCGCACAGTATCTCAAAGACGCGAAGTCACAGATCATTGTCCACGACATGGAAGGGAAACGCCTTCGCGAAGTCGAGTTCCCCGGCATCGGTTCGGCGGGCGGCTTCGGCGGAAAACGGGAAGACACCGAGACATTCTACTCGTTCTCCAGTTTCGCCACGCCGCCCAGTACATACCGATACGACGTCGCCACAGGCGAATCAACCTTGCTCCGCCGCGCCGCGGTCGACTGCGATTCCGACGACTACATCGTCACGCAAGTCTTCTACACGAGCAAAGACGGCACACGCGTGCCGATGTTTATCACACACAAGGAAGGCGTGGAGCTAAACGGCCAGAATCCGACGCTGCTCTATGGCTACGGCGGATTCAACATCCCCATGACGCCCGGCTTTTCCATCAGTCGACTAGCATGGATGGAGCGTGGTGGCGTCTACGCAGTGGCCAACCTACGCGGCGGCGGCGAATACGGCGAAAAATGGCACAAAGCCGGGACAAAACTGCAAAAACAAAACGTGTTCGACGATTTCATCGCAGCAGCGGAATTCCTAATCTCGAACAAATACTGCTCGAACAAGACACTCGCCATCCAAGGCGGCAGCAACGGCGGACTCCTCGTCGGCGCCGCGATGACGCAACGGCCCGACTTGTTCGCGGCATGCCTGCCAGCAGTCGGCGTGATGGACATGCTCCGGTTCCACCAATTCACTGCGGGACGATTTTGGGTCGACGACTACGGCTCCGCCGACGACCCGGAAGAATTTGAAGCGATCTTCAACTACTCGCCCTACCACAACATCAATCCCGACGTCGCCTACCCCGCAACCCTCGTCACCACCGCCGACACCGACGACCGCGTCGTCCCAGGCCACTCCTTCAAATTCGCCGCGATGCTCCAATGCCAACACGACGGCGACGCCCCAGTACTCATCCGAATCGAAACCCGCGCAGGCCACGGCGCCGGAAAACCCACCGCAAAACTAATCGAAGAAGCCGCCGACCAAATAGCCTTCGCCTGGGCCCATACAACGAATATAGAAACGCAAAGGCGCTAAGAAAGAGAAAACCGCACTAACGGAACTCGTTCCCACGGTCCACCGTGGGAATGCATACACTGGCCGCAGGCCCTTTGCGTCTCCGCGCCTTCGCGTTTATCAATAAGTCGCGAATTTATAAAGCACGCACCATCAATAATTTACAAGAATTACGTCAACCAATTACCCTTTGTCTCCCAGGACGGCAACCCAAGCAAGAGATGCAACACTTCACCTAGAGTAAACAGCGAACATGACGGCAGGTGACTCCGCCCAGCGCAATCGCGACATTGGTTCTTTACGCCACCGCGCCTATGCGTTTGCTAATCAGTATTCATCCGAGTGAATCTGTGGCGATTTCTACGGCCTCCGCGCAAACCGTCATCGCGAGGAGCCACAGGCGACGCGGCAATCTCTTCGGTGGCCAGACGCGTCCCTACTTATCATCTACCGCTTCCACGATGATTTTGTCGTACGCCGCACGGGCCTGATCATACGCCGCTTTTGCGGCTTCGCGATCTGCTTCGCGGATGGCTGGGCGTTTCTTTTCCCAGCATTGGTCGACGGCGGCGCGGCACCATTCCGCACTTAGTTTCGATGCACGGACCGGTTCGCCGTCGACAAGGACGTACACCGGATTCGTGTGCGAACTACCGAGGACGCGCAACGCGATCCAGCTTGAGTGTTTCACTTTGTGGTCGAACTCGATTTCGTGGAACTTGCCGTCCGCTTCGATTTCCGTGCGACCGTAGGGCAGTCCGTTGACGATCATTTCCACCGGGACTTTCCGGGTGTCGTCGATGCGCGCGCGTTCGATATGCCAGTACGGCGCGGTGCTCCATTTCGCTTTTTGGAGACCCTTCGCAATGGCATCTTGCTCTTCGGGTAAATAGGCGGACACTTTCGCCTTGACCGTCACGCGGTCGCGTTTGCCTACTTTAAGTTCGCTGCCATTTTCGCCTGCAACGACGCCGTTCACATCGAAGTCGATGATGTGCGATTTGCCGTCGGAGACGTAGTTACCACCCTCTTTGATCTTCTGGCAGAACGCGTCGAAATCGAGTGCGCCATCGAACTTAGCATAACTCCGCGCGATGCCGACTCGTTCATCGTAGATGCAGGGGAAATCGGTCTCGCCGCTGATGGTCGCGCGGTAACCGCAGTTCAAGGTGTGATACCAGATGTTCAATTCCCAATTGAGCGGCGTGTCGCCCGCCGAGATGAAATCGCATGCGCCATTCGCGACGGTGACGATGTACTCGTTCGCGCCGATGCCGTCCATTTTCGGCATCACGTAGTTCGGCAAATCCTCCGTCGGCTCCATCGGCTCAAGGCCCCAACCCGAATGCGAATACCCGACCACGCCGCCCTGCTTCTGGCCCCACGCTAGGACGGGCTGCGTCCAACTCGGCCACTCTTCGATCTTGGTCGTGCCGGGATAATCATCTTCCGCTAAACGCAACAAACAGAGGTGTCCCGCATGACTGGACGGAAAACCCGACACTTCCACGTCGTAACGCATGACCGTATCCGGCTTCGACAGCGGATGGATGCCACCTTCAAAAAACTGTTTCTGGAAATACCAGCACGGCCCCCACGTGAGGACCATTGCGACATTCAGGTCTTCGCCGAACGCTTGGCGAAACATCGCTTCGGGTTGCACCCCGGCTTGCGGGCTTTCGTAGTGCGAACAGCCGCCGCCGTGGACATGATGGTCCGCGCTATACCAGCCCAGCTCTTTCATGTGCACCCAACGCTTCAGCTCGAAGGTTTCTTCAATCTTGGCCACGCCATCGCCGGGCACGGTGATGGTCTTCGACTGCGGGACGTACTCCGGTCCACGCGTGTATTGCACGTCATATTCGCCCGGCGGTAACGAGACATGTTCACCATCCGCGCGATACACCTGAGGCTGGAAATAGAGGTCCGGATACTCATCGACATCCGCCACGCGCCGCGACGGCAACGGGTAGACACCAGTGAACGACTGCGATTCGAACAGATGCGATCCCTTCGGAAAGCTGAGCGCGCGCGTTCTGCGGTAATCCTCTTTGTTACTCTCGGTCGACGGCGATTCGCGCCGCACGCTGTCCGAGATAACAAACGACGCCATCGTCGGCGCCCCATCAAAGTCCTTCACCCGAAACACCACGTCGACGCTCGGTTGGCAATCGAACAAGATGTCGATTTCGTTTCGGAATCCGATGTCCTGCGTACCTTGGCCAACGTTGAAACCGATCTTCGCTTCACGGGCGCCTCTATCTCGCGTATAGATCTGCACGACCGCATACTCCAGCGCGAGACCCGACAACTCGGCCTTCAACGGTCGCCGCGAATAAACATCGACTTCGAGAAAACGGTTTGCGACTTCGCCACCGGTCAGCAGATTCTCTTCTTGCGGATTCGGCGCACCGCTCGATCGGTGCAACAGCGGTTTCGAGTTCGGACTCTCAGCCTGAAGTGCGGCGGTCGAGCCTGCCTCGTTGTGAACTTTCACGAGGAAACTTCGCCAACCATTTTGCATGAGTGTTTTTTCCGCCGGGCCTGGGTTCACTTTGACCCGCGACTCGGGATTGATGTGGACCAGCGCCAAGCAATAGGGATCAAGGATTTGTTGCACAGCTTCAAGCGTCTTCTCCGACGGGGCCGCGTCCGCCAGCGCCTTCAATCCGGCGATATCCCCCTCCGCCATACGGCTTCCGAGAAAGGCTAGGGCCTCTTCCAGTCGCAATGCTTGAGCCAGAACAGGCTGCGGCTCGACATCGAACACTTCGTACATGTCTTGCGATACAGCATCCGTCGGTGCGAATAAGCACACGAGTACTAGGCTTATCATCAGAGTCGTTCGGCTATACATCGTGACCTCCTTTTTGGAATGAACAGGATATGGCCCAATCGCTCGATTTACAATGACCGACCGACGATCGGAATACGCCGTTTCATCCGTTGACTTGGCTGTTCACCACAAGTTACGATACGCTCAGTTCGTAGGGAGTCATCCCAACCGCGGCGACGCGGAGGACCTTCAAGCGTAGTAGACCGTCTCTTCCGCCAGTCGGGGGTCGAGAGTAGGGGAGATCGGTTCGCCAGTGCTATTGCCACCAACACGCCGTACCTCACTATCCACTCGAGGGTTCACGCTCGTCGAGATGATCATCGCGCTTGCGGTGCTGAGTATTGCGACGACCATCCTTATATCCATGCTTGGCCGCGGGGTCGCGCTGGGCGAGCACAGCCGACACCGCACGGCAGCCGCCAATATCGGCGAAAGCATCCTCGCCGAAATCCAGGCACGGCCCAATGCGTACGTTTGGCCCTCATTCGAAGACTTGGTGAGTGGCGAGCTCGTTGAAATCACGCCTTCAGAAACCGCCCCAGGCACCGCCGGTCATGCGGTTTCAGCGCCATTGGGCACCGACTCGGCCAACCATCAGCAAGCATTTTTTGGCGGCTTTCGGTGGCTGGCACATGGGCGCCGGGTTACCGAAGACGCAAACCACTTGGAACTCACAGTCAGTCTCTACTGGACCGAAGCGGGGCGTCCCCAGTCACTCGCGCTGACGACGGCTTACCCCCGCGCCCTGATTGAGAACGGCTCATGATGACGCCACGCCGCCTCAGAGCAGGCTTCACGCTAACCGAACTGCTCGTAACCATGGCGATTATCGGGGTCGTATCCAGCCTCGGCCTGCGGGCCTATACTACAGCCATCGACTACTACGCCCAAGCCCGATCCGAAGGCGAATCAGACATGGCCGCCCAGGCGGCGCTGCAAACAATCCGTGAAGATGTGAGCGCCGTCTTACCCTCATCATTGACCGGCGTATCGGTGTCCGGCATCGTCCAAAACAGCAGTGGGGGCGAGGCGGATAGCGTCCTCCTGCTTCCGGTCAGTGTTCCTACATTCAATGACGGACGCGCAACCGCGGCGTGGGTTAAATACGAAGTTCGGCGGATGCAAGGCACGGCGCGACTAATTCGTACATCAGTGCCACTGCACACGCCCATCCCAGACAATGCGGGGTCAGAAGTCGCAAGAGGCGTCATCGCGTTTCGCGCTGAATTCCTTGACGAACAAGGCGATTGGCAGCCTGAATGGCCACGAGGGGCATCACCCATCGCAGTCCGTGCAACCCTTACGCTAAGCGATCCTGATCGCATCGTTGCTCCAGCGATTACCCGCAGCCTAGTCTTTCGAGTACCTGCCCAATGACCTCGCGAACTCACCAAGTCCACTCAACGCGCGGTGTCGCACTGATCACCGCGATTGCGCTACTCGCCATGTTCACGACCTTGGGCGCGATCTGGTTTCACGAAATGACGACAGACAACGCGAATACCGATTTCACGTTGGCCAAGACGAGGGCACAACTGTACGCCAACGCCGGGGTCTACGCGCGTCTCGCGGACTTACACGCGGACCTGGATAGTGCAACAACCGGTACCGTCCAATTGGACGAGCGAAAGCTGCGGCTTCCCGTCTACGCGGGCGGCGTAGCGGATGGCGAACTGCAACTGCATGCACGCTATCGGAGCCGCATCACCGTCACGGTGACCGATGAGAATGCCCGCATTAACATCAATCATGCACCCCCGAAAGTCTTGCGTCGTCTCCTGGGCGTCGACGGCCGAACGGCGCGCGCAATCCGTGCAAGTCTACCCTTACCCAGTGCCGAAGGCACTGCAAATAAGCGGTGGCTTACGTCCATTGACGAACTAGTTACACGCGGCTTTATGACCCCAAAACAATTGAACGCCGTAAACGCGGACCTGATTACCGTTTACACTGTCACCGACGCTTCGAACCCACGACGCTTCATCAACGTCAATACCGCGTCAGCGCCCGCACTCCAGGCCGTCTTAGACCTCAGGCCGCAACAGGCCACACGAGTCGTTGAAGCCCGTCCGTTCTTCACGGTCGGCGAATTGGTCAACGCGGCCGGTAAAGAAGTTTCCCTATTTAACACGCGCCCAGCGGAATCCACCAACGACGGATTACCCCCGGAGCTTACGTTCAAGTCTTCCTGTTTCCGAATTGTCGCCGAGAGCGAATTGCTGCGCATTCTCGCTGGCACGATTGAACCCATAACCGAAAGCCGGGCGCGCACAGAAGCCATCGTTCAGTTCGATACGAATGGGCGTCCACATATTCAATATTGGAGCGAAAAACCGGATCGTTAATCCGTATCGTTTACCAAACATCGACAACGCCGACTAGAAGAGAGTTGCGGGATAACCAACGCGGTTGATTATCCCGCGTACACCACGCACAAGAGGGAGACGATATCATGGCCACTGAAGGTCGTAAGGCCTCCACAGGGACCAAACGAGCGACGCGCAAAAAACCGGCGACCCGTCGTAAGACGGCGACCCGCACGCTCAAAAGTCTACAAGAGGACTCCACGCCGATAGAAGCGCCAGCGGCGAAAAAGGCGGCGGAACCCGCCAAATCGACCACGAGAATCGGGGCGTCTTCCAGGGAAGCGAACACCGAAGCGACCGTTTCGAAGCATCCACCACGATCCTCGTTCCAGGCGAAGCCAAAGACCCGGGACGTGAACAACTTTTTGCGTCAACTCATCATGTTGATGGAAGCGGGAACACCCATTCTCAAGTCTTTGAAAACCTGTGCCCAACGCAACGAAAAGGCCGCAATACGTACCTTGGTCGCGGACATTGCCGAGCACGTTGAAAGCGGAAACGCCTTGTGGCAAGGCTTCGAACGGCATCCATCAGAATTCGACACGGTTTTTATCAACCTCATAAAAGCCAGTGAGGCGAGCGGTACATTGAGTGCCGTGCTCAAGCGCCAAGTCGACTATCGCGAACGCCGCGAAATGATGGTCCGAAAACTTCGAGGGGCCATGCTCTACCCCGCCGTCCTGCTCTTTTTCTGTGGCGGCGTACTTCTCCTCATTTCGAAATTCGTTATTCCCGAATTCAAGGCGACATTCCTAAAACTTGGCGACGGAGAACTCCCCCAGCAGACCGCGATGTTCTTCGGATTTATCGAGGGCATAACGTCTTTGACATTTGTCGTGGTTGTCGTCGGCACCCTTGTTGGTCTAATCGTTTTGTATCGCCTCTGGGTGTTAAACCCCTTAAACCGAATTCGGGCCGACCGTATCAAGTTGTCCATTCCGTATTTGGGCAAGAACATCATTAAGAAACGCGCCATCGTCGAATTCACTTGGACGCTGTCCATGATGTTGCGAAGCGGTCTCTCCATGATGGTCACCCTCGATTTAGTGCGATCCGCCATCACCAACCGTGCGTTCGCCAACACGCTCAATGGGGTACGCGACTCCGTTGAACGCGGTGAAGGAATCGAAGCGCCACTCCGCGCATCGGCCGCGATCGTACCGCCGGTCATTACCGATATGCTCGTCACCGGTGAGGACAGCGGCCAACTCGACGATATTGCCGAGCATCTCGCACGAACCTACGAGGAAGAAGTGAACATCGCGGTCGCATCCCTCGGCGATCTACTATTGCCGATTATGGTGATCATTATCGGCGGCATGGTGCTCGTGCTTTTCATCGCGCTGTTCCTGCCCTTGATTGCCGCACTAGATCAGCTTATGAATTCAGCCTGATCAAGCATTCGCAAGACTGCAAGTTCATACGACGCTCGAAGGGAAAACCTTCGGGCGTCTTCTTTTTTGATCTGTACGAGAAGATTAAGGTAGTTCACATCCACACATCGTCGACATTCCGCCCCGAAGTCCACCAACGCTCATCACCAATGCACGCTACGTAGCTCCCGATTGTATCGGGAGTTTACGGAACGAGATCATTCGTATGGAGTGTGGATTCGACGACTCAAAACGAAACGGGGAGGGCAAAGCGCCTGCTGACCCGAAACGCTGGCGCTCGATTTCGTTCGCAGGCTGTTGGACGTTTCGCTATGCGTTCTCACGCGGAGCGTGGGAATGAGAATCTTGGCGAACTCATCGATCCTGGTTGCGTTCAAAATTTGGCCGGTCTCCGACCGCGCCATAAGCACAGACCGAAGGACTCCAAGCCGCACGCATTGGATATCCGGCATCTCGATATCCGCGCGAGAAATCGATCACGATCGAAAGTGTGCTTCGCTCGCTGAGAACTAGTTCCCCGCAGGCGGACGCGCTGCCGGCGGTACCGCCGCACCGGGTGCGGTGCCAGCTTGCTTTGCGGCGGCATCTGCACGGCGTTTTTCGTTCTCTGCTTTCACGACGCTATCATCGGCCTGGGCCAATAGCTCTTCCAACTCTTGGCGTTGGCCGGGGCCAAGGTCCACATCGTTCATAAACTCAACGTGCGGATCGACCTTCTTATACTCTGCGATTGATTCCGCGAATTTCTTTTGATCGAACAGGTCATCGCCGTTATTCAAGAATGATCGGCCTTCATCGAATACCGAATTGATCAGCCGGTTGATTTGGCTCTTGGCCCGTTCCGTGCCTTCGCTTGACGCGCGGGCCTGCTCCTCAAACTCGCTGCTCACCTGGCTAAACGTGTGAATCGATCGCTCAAATGTCGACAAAGCCGATTCATACGCCTTCTGCGCCAAGTTCCCCTCCGCCTTGCGCATCATTTCCTGCGCGCTACTGACCAACTCCATCATGGTCATCTGTTGTTCGAGTTTGTCTTCGATCGCCGCCTGCACTTCTTTAACCTTCATTGCCGCAGCCTGACTGTTTCGGTCATATTCCAATGCACGCAGAAACTGGACTTTCGCCCGTTCCAAAGAATCTTTCGGGGCATTGGGTTGCTTTGCCAACTGAAATACTTCTTCGCCCTCGTTCATGTAGTGATCGGCAAGTTTTCCCAACACCCGCCGACGCTCCGGCCCCGAAGCCGTCAGCGACGTTTCCCACATCCGAAGTCCAATGTCTGTTCCCATTTCGCCGCCGAAGCCGTAGAAGTAGTCCGCGACCTTTTCATACGCCTCGAAATCATTCCGGTTGATTCGGCTAAACATTTCTTGAGCCCGTTCGGCTTCACG
Source organism: Candidatus Hydrogenedentota bacterium (assembly GCA_029262095.1). Taxonomy (GTDB): domain Bacteria; phylum Hydrogenedentota; class Hydrogenedentia; order Hydrogenedentales; family SLHB01; genus JAJDAB01. Next base: position 14,145 of record JAJDAB010000154.1, on the reverse strand, counting down.
AACATTTTTCTTCACACTCAGCAAGTATTCGATTTTGTCGACCAAGAACCATGTCAGTGCTTCATCCGATGAAGCTCCGACACCCTCACTCCTGGCCAACACGGTATTCCAAACATCCGAGATCGCTTCAACCGCGTTCCCAAAGAATGCCTCCCCGCCGTTCTTCATATAGCCGTTGTAGCCGGGGCCACCCCGCGAATAATCGGCGGCAATCAACAACTCGGCATCGTTGAAGAATTTCCGTCGTTCTTGGAAGTACTCGTTGGGGTATCGGATGAATTGGAGATTCGGTCGAGATGGCTGATAGCGGAATGATTCAAGTTCTTTCTCCAAATCGGCCTGAATCCGGCTCACGATTTCCCGCTTCCGCGTGGATTCATCCCCCGCAAACGGCAAGAAATAGTCACCAACAAGCGCCGACAGCACACCCATTCGATAGGCGAAATAACTGCCCACACCGGTTTGCCGTGCATGCCTGAGCTGATTAATTTGAGCGCCGATCGAGTTGACCAGTGCAGCATCCGAATTCATCGGTAAGGACTCGCGCAAGGCGGTCGGTCCATCCAATGCACCGCGAATCAGGTCGCCTTCAAAATTGGCGTCGTCCGTCTTGAATACATCGGGGTAACTTCGCCGCAGCATTTGCAGCGCTGTTCCCGTAATCGCCCGCCGCGACTGTGGTCCCCAAGCCGCAGCATCCTGCGCCGCCAAACCGACCAATATGGCCGCCGCAATCCACACTCGCACGATTCGATGATTCATGGTTCCATCCAAGTTTTGGGGCCGGAGGCGCTTTTCGCGCCCTTACCTAATACGTAAAGAACAAATCCTTGTACAGGGGATCTTTCGGATAAAACAGGTACCGAGGCGCAAACTCCGTATCGGGCATCCGATTGCTACACCATGGAGGCACGTTTTGCAGCACCTGATTATTATACGTGTTCGCGCGAAGCCACTCCACCAAGTCCGGGGTATACGGCGGATCCAGCTTTTTGTCCGGGAATCGTTTGTACTCGACGTGACCGTCCATAAACAACACGTTCCCACCAGGCGGAACGACATGATTGGGCAAATGCCGCCCATAGAGCGCCATTGAATCGAACAAGAGCGGGATTCGCGTTTCCGGCACAGCGGTCAATCCCGGCCGATTGATGTCTTCGATGAACATCCTATTTACACCGTCTCGAATGCGAAAAAACGTGTCTTGATTGCCCGGACCGTGTCCACCCGGAACGGTCAATTTCATTCCCAGAAAATGTTGCGTTTCCCCAGCAGCCATCAGCCGATAGTACTCGTCAAAGAGAAAGAGCATATTCTCTTCAGTGGCCACCGCATGCGGCAGATAGATGTAGTGTTGACTGGTCAGGCAATCCGGATCGGGCCGCTCGCCGTATAAGCTGGGCAGAATTTCAAGATTGCGAGGATCGGCCTTTAGCACCGGGTCCACGTATTGTTCCACGAATGTCAGGTCCGTATACCAGTCCGCCAATTCATCTTCGAGTTCTTTGGCCGAGGACGGGCAAACGAATATGTCGAAATCTTCCAGGTAATCCGGGTAAATGACGCTACCATCGACTCCATAATTGTTCCGTGTAAGCTGGCGACCGAGCCAGGCGAGTTGACGAATATCGCCATAGTGTGCGTTCTTGGATCCGGCGGGATAGACGCCGCCCGCCTCATCCGCGTACATCCGCATGACCAAACCAATTTGCTTCATGTTGTTATTGCAAAACGTCCGCCGCGCCATTTCTCGTGCCCGCGCGAGGGCGGGCAGCAACAGCGCCGCTAAGATCGACAAGATCGAGATAACGACCATCAACTCAATGAGCGTCAATCCGCGGGTCCGATGGCGACGCATGGCCAATTTCGGTTGATTCGCCGCTGTACGTATCGTATGCATCATTCGTCGTGCGATTCCCAAGCCCCAGGACGGGTGAGATACCCGTCCACGGCCAATATCGTACCAGCAACCGTGCATTCCGGCCAATGCGGGGCGATGTCACGGCTCCGAAGCACCGCTAGGCCATGTGCTACAATTCCGCCGCAGATCACAATGGGCCGCTGCCGGTGCGGCATTGGATAGGCGGATCAGACCGTCATCTCCGAAAGCCCGATCACCGCTAATTCGCGCAGACACTCCGTTTCATGCCTGATTCATCTACAACATCGCCCAGCCCGTCAACGGTCGCATATTCGCCTGGTTGGACACTACCAACACAAACGATTATTGGCATTTGCGCGATTGTCGCCCTTTCGGAGGCCTACGCCCAGCCCGATGGCGACATCGCCTTCTTGTCCGGCAGTCGGCCGGAAATCTTGATGGTCAGCGTGCTTCACATTGCGTCGGACCAAGTCCTTGCTGTGGGAAGCGGAAAACATGACGGTCGCCCGACTTGGTCACCTGATAGAATCCATATTGCCCACACATTCGACCAGGATGGTGAGCGGCGTATTCGCGTAGTCGAGGCAAATGGTGCCAATCCGATGGTGATAGCGATACCCACAGGGTCGGTGCGGCACCCACGTTGGTCTCCGGACGGTACCCGAATCGCTTTCGAATCCGGATTGCCAAACGACGAGCAAGTCTACGTATACCATTTAGCTACGAATGCTTCGACCCGCTGGGGCGGGGATCAAATTCCACTGATGCAACCCGCCTGGACATCGCAAGATCGGCTCGTGTGTGTGGCACGTATTGGAGGCCACGGATCGCAGACTACCGATCTGTTCTGGGTCACAGCGAATCGTGCCGACCGCATAAACGACGCCATGCCGGATCATGGCAAATATTTCGAGTGGGCGCCCACATCGCCCGGCATTGGCGACATTTTAGCGTTCGAATCTAATGACGGCGGCGATCGCGAGATATTCGTTTACGCGCCATCCCGCGGTTCGGTGGATGTTACCAATCATCGGGCCGCCGATTGGAATCCGCGCTGGTCGCCCAATCGCCGGACGATTGCGTTTGAATCATTTCGCGGGGGCCGACGCGGCGTTTACCAAGTGAACGCACTACGCGTGCTGGTCAGCGAAGTCAATGCGCCACATGACGCAAACACATGGGATCCCGATTGGTCGCCAGACGGCGAATGGATCGTTTATGTATCCGATCAAACCGGGATCGCGAATTTGTTCGCTTCGGCCGCCAACGGAAAAGAAACGGTCAAGTTGAGCAACACGCCGGGCCTTCAATTGGCCCCTGCGTGGAGGCCGTCCCCATGACGCGTATGGCCGCAGTATTCGCGCTCGTATTGATGACGCTGGGCGTGGCGAATGCCCGTTCGGAGGACGGCACGTTGGACTTCATCCGCGTCCCGAACAACGGCCAACCCGCGCTCGTTGTGCGCGGCGAAAGTTTTGAGGTCCGCGCCCAAGGCGAGCCGGATATCTTCGTGGATACAGGAGAAAGCCTTATTGATATGGCCGCAAATTGGCGTCGAATTCCCGGTGGAAATTCGGAAGCAACAATCGAAATCCCGGGCGAATTCACCCCAGGCCTCTACAACCTTGTGGGCGTTCTCAACGAAGTGGAAGATATTCAGCGACGCGCCCTTCTCGTATTGGAAGAAGTGCCGGACCACTATTACATCGCCCACATCGCGAGCCCGGGCATGGAGGAGGCACAGGAGGCCTCATTGGCCGGTGCGTTTTCAGGCGAGTCCCCATTGTTCATGGTCGTGACCGGAGACCTAACCGCAAACGGCAGCGCGGATGAGTATCGTACCCTTCTCGACTGGCTGAACACTTCGTCCATCCCAACCATCATTGCACCTGGCAAACGCGATTCGGCTAAAGGCCGATTTGGCGACTACTTCGATTCGGCACCCCACCTTACGCACTGCGGCAAAGACGTCATCCTCGCCATCGGCGAGACCACTCCAGGTGTAGTGGAAGACGTATCCGTCGATGCAGGTGCATATCAATTGATCCGGCGCACCATGAAACCGGCTCGCTGGTCCATCGGGATTTCAGGCTACACATCGGCGGAGTTGAGCCCGCGAATGCAAATCATCCTATTCGTTGACACGCCCCTGAACGCACTCATTTCTGGACAATCCACAGACGTCACAGATGAACGCGCAACTGTTCCCTGGGATTCATTTCAAGGGCCAACAAACATTCTTGCTCCGAGAGCAGACTCGTCGTCGGTGGGCATTCAGTGGGTTCGCGTATCGCCAGCTGGTGTCGCCGAAAGCGATCCGCCTGCCGCAGAAGATCCATGAGCAAAGGATCCCGGGGATTCGGTCTGAGGTCTCGTCAACTGGCGTTTCCGCCGCCGGAACAGGCAACGCCGGACGGACTCCTGGCCATCGGCGGCGATCTCAGCGTTGACCGCCTAGTGCTCGCCTATAGGCAAGGTATTTTTCCCTGGTATTCAGAAGGCGATCCAATCCTATGGTGGTGTCCCGATCCACGCATGATTCTTCTGCCAAGTGAATTCCACATCTCGCGCAGTCTCCGACGGACACTCAATCGAAAAAAGTTCACGGTGACCGCCGACCAGGCATTTGACCAGGTCATCGATGCCTGCGCCGCGCCACAAGCACCGCCGCGAGATAGCACATGGATATTGCCGGAAATGCGACGAGCCTATATCGCCCTGCATGAAGCGGGCTATGCCCATTCGCTTGAAGTATGGCAAGACGGAGAACTCGCTGGCGGCATTTACGGCGTCTCCCTCGGCGCATGCTTCTTCGGCGAGTCGATGTTCTCCCACACATCTGACGCCTCGAAAGTTGCCATGGCTCGACTCGTCGATCTCGCCATCGATCGCAAATGGCCGCTCATCGATTGCCAAGTTCCCAACGACCATCTTATATCCCTTGGCGCGAGGGAAATCACACGGGCAGAGTTTCTACAGACATTGGCAACCGCAATGATGAATCCGACCTTGAAAGGCCGCTGGACCCTGGATTGATTAAGAAAGGGGGCACCCGAATCGAAACCGATTCAAGCACCCCCAGGAGAAAAGGAGCTCATTGAGCTCCAACACACGATGATAATCCGCAAACCCCGCAATATCAAAGACTCATACTAGAATTGATTTATTGCTTTTCGGGATTGCCGTCTTCGATTGGCATGACATGCGTCGCCGACTCATCATTCAAGCCATGCTAAACTGTACTTCATGCCACTAACCGTCGAAATCCGACGGCGCACACCTCGCCACCGAAACCGCCACCGGTGGCCGATTTATGCCGTTGTACTTGCAGTCGTAGTCGTAGTGTTGCTCAGCACTCCGTTGTGGGCCGCCAATTTCTTTCGTCAAAACATTGTCGATCTAGTCGCCTACCGCATCGATCGCCCCACCGAGATCGGTCGATTGACAATCGAGTTGTCGCCGTCGCCGAGTGTCGTTTTTCACGACGTCCGTATCGGCCATCCCGAGTTCAATGCGCGTGCCGACCGCGTTTTGATCGAGATCAGTCCAGCTCCGCTAACTCGACGCAATGCGGATATTCGCGCCATTCGCATCGAAGGGTTGGTTTGGACCATTCCCGAACGGCCCGGCGACTTGGCCAGCGAGATTAGCGCACTCAAAATTCTGCCCGGTAAGGGGCGCGGGAAATGGAACACGAGTATCGCGAAGGCGTACGCCGAAGATGCGCGGGTGGTCATCGCTGGACAAGATGAACCGGTGTTGGTCGGCAACGTCGAAGTCCACGACTTGCTCTCGGACGAGATCACATTGACGGTGAACGCTGCAGCGCCGGTTGCGGGTGAGACCGCGAAGTTGACCGGGGCGGCGTCATTCCTAAAACAGCGAGACGAAGAAACAGCGCTTGCGATCAAGGGTACAGCATCGCTGACCGATGTCGACAGCCGAGCGTTTGTCGACGAGGACATTGTCCCGAACACACAGCTCGATTTCGCGTCGATTGAATTCGTAAGAACCGGCGTGGACCGCGTGACCATCGAAATGAGCGGCGACTCGTTTCCCGCCTCCGCAGAAGCCGCGGAGGTCGAAGCGTTGACTGGAGCATTCAAGGCCACCGCGCTGTGGGACGATGGCGCAACGAATGTGCGTATCCACGAATGGCGTGCTAGTGGATTCAAATTCACTGGCGATATCGGCGTAGACCAAGTCGGAGCGGTCACAACGGCGATTGAGCAAGGGGTCGCCAACGCAGCGGGGATCGAAGCCTACTTCAAGTTGCGGCCGCTGGCCAAGTACACAGTCAAACCGAATGCTGATGCCCAACTCAGTGTAGAGGACCTACGGTTTCGCCGTGCGCCGGACGGCAATCTCACCCTGCAGGACGGCGACGCTACCTTCGCCGGGGTCGATCTACTCGTCGAGGACGGTGCCCAGGCATTCGCGGGCTTCAGCGGAAATGTGTCAATTGCCGACAACATCATCAATCTGAACAATATCGCCGGCGACGGACTGATGGTCAACGGGGCAATAGTCCCGAACTTTGCCGAAGAAACGTTTCACTTCGACCTTAGCGGTGACGCAGAGCTGACCCCGGAACGGCTAAGCGGCTTCGTTGCGCTGGACCAAATCCGCGAAGCGACCGGTCGAATTGAAATCACGCGACTGAGTGGCACTGCAAAGGCCGACGGCAGGCTGCCCGACGACTTGATAATTGAAGGCAACCTCCTGAACGGTCGGTTCCAGATCGAGTCGCCGGACTGGTCGGATACACTCGAAAATGCGACAGTGACTTTCTCGGCGGCAAACGACCGGATCATGACCACAGCCTCAGCCCAATCCACGATGCTAGACGCGGTGAGAGCGGACGGGATGTTCTTCAGCAAAGAGAAGCGCTGGACGGGCAAGGTGTCAGGAAATCTCGCCTCCGTTGAACTGCCCAACGTGGAAGGAAAGACGGGCGATGTCGCGAAGCGAATCTTCGAAGCGTTTGGCGAATCGGACCTCGAAGTCATAGCCGCAATTTCAGGCGAGCAATCCGATCGTCTTACGTTCGATGTCACTCTCCCTGGAGAGAATCCGAGTCTCGCAGCGCAAGTCGATTTCCAGAACATCGAAGATGCCTGGACACTTAACGATGTATCGGTGACCGCAAATCTGCCCAGCCGCGTGCTTACCCCGTTGATCATCGAATCGGTTGTCCCCACGGGTCCAATGCACGTGGTGTTCAACCGATCCGGCACCGAAAAGCGATTTCGCGCCGATGTAGATCTGAGCGCGGCGAACATGGTGTTCGGCAAACACATCGCGAAACAAGCGGGCGCATCCTTCAGTTTGTCAATCGAGGGTGGCGCTGATGAAGACGCGTGGGCTGCAGAGACGGTCGACGTCGCGATTCTCGACACCAACGTTCGCGGTACGCTCGACGGCGATCGCTTCACCGTAGACCCGCTCAACGTGGATGTCGCTGCATTGGCACCACTATTGCGCGAAGGCGGAACCGCTTCGGGACAGATTACCGGAAGTATTCGCACCAGTCCGAATGACATCGACTTGACACTGCAACAGGTCCGGCTGGCGTTGAGCGAGGATTTAGTCGCGGACAATATCGATGGACGACTACGAATTACCGATGACGGAGTGGAAGCGGACGAATTGCGTGTAAATGCCGCAAACTCGGAATTCACGTTGAACCTTCGTGAATCGGACGACCGTTGGAGCGGCGGAATTTCGGGGCGGCAAGTTGATGCGAATGCGTTGATGGCGCTCATCGAATCGTTCCAGGCTCCGCCTGGCGGAAAAACGGAATCGATGTTGTTGACTGACGCGAAACCGGTTGAATCGGGGCAATCGTTATTGGCCGCAGCGCCGGAAGATCCGCCGGATCTTAGTGCGCCCATTCAAGACGACACGCAACCCATCGCGTCGCCCGGGATCACAGGAGAGTTCGATGTCAGTGTAGACACGTTGCTCTACAAGAAAGCGGCGTTGACGAATGTGCAAACGCGCGTAGTGGCTTCCGACGGCAATTACTCCGCGACAAAACTTTCCTTTGTGCCTGGCGCGGGAACCGTTACAGGAAATGTTCGCTACTCGCGCGGCGAACCGCCACATGGGAATCGTGTCATCGCCGATCTTGTGTTCGACGACGTTGACGCGAAGATTATCGATGACTTGGCCTTCGAAAAACCACGCAAACTCAAAGGCGTCTTGGACGGAAACGTGATGCTGTCGGTGCCGATGGGCGACGAAGGCGTAGAACTCGGCGGCGTCAATGGCAGTCTCCAGTTGAGCGGAACCGACGGGACATTAGGGTCGTTGGGATTCGCGAATGCGGTGCTATTTGTTTTCAAGACCACCGAGATTTTGTTTCTCCGATCCCCGTTCGGAGAAAACGGCCTCTCATTCAAACAGCTCGAAGGAAAGGCCTCGATCGAGAACGGCCGCATTACGCTCGGCGTATTCGAGGAAAGGGAATTCAAGGAGGCCATCGTTCTGCAGCGCCCGTCGTACCGCATGTCCGCGATTGGATGGGTCGACCTGGACCAGTGGAACAGCGAAGTCTTCGTCCATATGCAACCGCTGTCCTCCGTCGCCGACGCCGCACGCATTTTCAAAATCGACGAAGTAGAGGCAATCAATAGTCGCGGCGGCATCCGCATCCGCATGACAGGACCGCCGGACGATCCAAAGACGGAAATTGCATTCGGCGGACCAGTTCAGGCGATCACCGACGAGTTGCGCGGCGGGTTCCGTTCCGTACAGGGACTCGTGAAAGATCAAATCATCGACGGAATCGGCGGTTTGCTGCGCGGACTGCTCGAACGGTAGCGCTTGTTATTCTTCTTGATCCCCGACCAGCAGCTCATCCAGTTTTTTCTTTGCTCGCTCTACGTCTTCGGGGTGGACGCAAACACGGACCGGTTCATTGAGTTCCGTCCAACGTGTGTTGTCCCCCTCCGTGACGTACTCGATTCCTTCGGCTTGCAGAATCGACTCAGCAAGCCCCGTGCGTCCATAGTTACGATCAGCGAGTATCGTCACCCACTCGACAAATTTGCCCTCGGGCGTCGGCGGTGGTTCTACCTCGAGTTCGAGACCGCAATCCGAACAAGTCGTAATACCTTCGACAAACTCCACACCGCACTTGGGGCAAAACATAGGCAGGACCTCCTTATTCTTGATTACAACGGTACGCTGCACGGGGACGTTCGTGCAATTCGGAATGTTTAGCGGTATATCAGTCGTTATGACAAGGGGATCGTGAATTTGTTACGATCCAGCGTTGCAAGTCTTTTGTAGGAACCATTGATTTGAGCCATCCCATTACAGCGGGCCCGCCTCGCGTACAGATTCAGACCCAAGCCGGGTGTAACGGTCGGTGTGTGTTCTGTCCGAACGAGGCGGTGCTGAACTCCGACTTACCGCACGGCAAAATGTCGGTCGATCTGTTTCACAAGATCATCGACGAGCTCGCCGAGACTCCGCCACGCCGGATCGCGTTGTACATGATGAACGAGCCGCTGGCAGACAAACGGATACCGGAGTTCGTAGAGTACATTTCACGCAAAGTGCCGTCGGCCAAGAGCCAAATCATCACGAACGGCACGTATCTCAACAAAGAGATGGGCGAGAATCTTGTTGATGCAGGATTAAAGCAACTTAAGTGTAGTCTGCAATCGCTGGACGATGATATCAATACCGAAATCATGGGATACCCGGCTACGAAGGTCATCGAAAATTGTATCTCGTTTCAACAAACGCTAAACGAAAAACGAGCGACCAAGCGTACCGACTTTCGCGTATCCATGGTCGTCACAGCGCAAAACGTTGATGACATCCCAGAGACGCGTCGCTTCTGGAAAAAGCACGGGGTCCGGTTGGTGACGTCCGCGCTAGAAAACCGCGGCGGCAATATCGGCGATGCGGAATCCATGAATCCCACGGGCGACATGAAATCGATGGGCGACTGCATCCGCCCGTCACGCGATCTCATGATCCTGTACAACGGCCAAGTCCCACTCTGCTGCGTGGACTGGCACCGTACAACCATCCTCGGCGACGTGTCGAAACAATCCATCGGCGAAATCTGGCACGATGACCCGGTCCAAAAAGTCCGCGACGGCCTCTCCGGTGAGGGCACCGGGCAACTCCCGGACATCTGCGTCAACTGCACGGAAAGCGCCTGCCCCAACCACCACCGACGTGGGATCAAAGGCCTGATGTCCCGTCTCGCCGCTGCGCTTTAACCTCTGACAAACGGATGGGCCTGCGGCCTGCTTCGTAGTTCCAAATCCTTTCGTTGCCTAGCGGATTTGCGTTCCCACCAGTATTCGCATTTCGCCTGGAACTTCCCGCGTTTTCCCGTGTTTAACCCTGCAATGGTAAGGTGTCCGGCGGCATGAAGGATGTTGCTGACTGGGACCTGGTAGCGCGCGCTTGCGACGGAGACGTACAAGCGTTTGAGGCGTTGATCGCGCGTTACGAGTCGCCCTTAGTGCATTTCTGCATGCGGATGACGGGCTCCCGGGAGGACGCTGAAGACCTGGCGCAGGAGACGTTTGTGCGGGTGCACCGCTACCTGAATCGGTTGAAACCAGATGCGAAGTTCTCGACCGCGATTTTCGGGATGGCGCGCAACCTGACGCTGAACCACCTGCGCGACAGTAAGCGACGTGGTCGCGGATCGACGACTTCGTTGTCCGCCGAGACCGGCGCTGACATCCCGGTGACGGACCGGGCGGCGCAGTCGGATTACGCGGCACGGCAGTCGGAGTTGCGGCAGTTGATTGAACGCGGCTTCGCGATGTTGTCGGACGAACACCGGGAGGTGATCGTGTTGCGCGAGATTGAAGGCATGGATTACGAAACGATCGCGGCGGTGTTGAAATGCCGGAAAGGCACGGTGAAGAGCCGGCTCGCGCGCGGACGCGTACAACTGCGGCAACATATTCTCGATCTCGGTGGCGAGATCGGTTGACGAATCGAGTGAAACCATGAGCGAAAAACAGAAACGAAAAGCGATCGAAGAACTGTCGGCTTTTCTCGATGGCGAAGCGATTAATCCCGAAGACATCGAATTGCGCGTGAAAGCGGATCCGGATGCCGCTCGCTTGGCGAAAGACCTTTCGGCCTTATCCGCTGAATTGGGCCGCCTGCCTGCGCCGGATATTCATCCCGCGTTCCGGACGCGCGTGATGGCCAACGTCCGCGAAACGGATCGGGACCTCGCGCCGCCTCAGATTTCATGGCCGTGGCGATCCTTCGCGGCGATGGTGGTCTTGGCCCCGTTTGCCGCCGCGTTCTGGACGTTTTGGTGGTCGCCGCCCGCGATTCCGGAAGCGGATAGCCAGCGCGCGTTGGTGCATTACTTGTTCGAACAGGATGAGAATGTGGTGATCGATGAACTGGCCTCCTTGTTCGCGGATGATGTGGGCGTCGCGGACGGTGAATGGACGGCGCCTTCCAATTCCGATGCATTGGAAGATGTCGAGGACTCGGAATGGTTGGATGTATTGGCAATGGATTCCTCATTCATGGCGCTGGACGGCGCTTGGAGTAGTGAGGAGTTAGACATTTTTACCGACGACGAACTCCAGGAATTTGAACGCCTTCTGTTAAACGAATCGATAGGAGATGCCACGATATGATCGGCACACGAATTTGCGCGGCGACGTTCTTGGTCATCACGGCTTCGCTATTTTTGAGCGCTAGTGCGATCGCACAAGATTCGGAACGCCGTTTGGAAAACGCACTCGCGGCCGCTGGCAGCGAAAAAGACGCTCGGGAGATTGTCGAGATTACGATGATGGTTCGGCTCTCCAAAGAGCTGAAATTGACCGAGGAAGAAACCGTACTATTGGTGCGTCGGATGACCGATTTTCGCGACGATATCAATCGACTGCAAAGGGAACGGCGGAACCTGTTGGGGAAAATGCGCGCGTCTTCTCAGGAGAAAACGGATGAAGACGCAATCCATGCCGGACTCAAGAAGCTCAAGGACTACGATCAGCGGATTAGCGACGCGAGATTGGGATTGCACGACACACTGTCCGAAGGGCTAGAAGCGCGTCAACAAGTCCGGCTGTACGTTTTTCTACAAGAGTTTGAACAGCACATGCAACGGATGGTGCAACGGGTCCGTGAACGTAGCCGCGCGCTCGAAGGGGGCCGCATGGGGCGCGACGGATCCGGCCGCGGAGGACGTGGTCCCGGCCCAAAGCGAATTCAACGTGGCGATAAAACGGATAGCCCTAAAGTCGATCCGGGACGTAAGCGAGAAGCGTCGCCCAGCCCAGAGTAGACGCGTAGCGTTACTCCACGTCCTCGAAACCGTTGATCGGTTGCACGCCTCTCTGACCGCGTGATAGCATGGTTTCCTCAATTTCGGGCGACTAGCTCAGGTGGTTAGAGTGCCGCCTTCACACGGCGGAGGTCACTGGTTCGAGCCCAGTGTCGCCCACCATTTTTCCATCCCTCTTGCCCTAGCGTTTCACGGTTCTAGCGATGGGGAACCGTATCGGCGTCGATCCCAATTTGGCCAGGCGGCCGGAAATGCTCTTCGTTTCTACCACTTCGCCGTCCCGCATCATATCGCGAATCCGCACACTGAGAACGGTAAGGATTCCTGCTGTGCCGATGGCATACGGGATGGCATAGAACGCTGCGGCGATGTAGGCGTAGTACAAATACTGTTCGGTCTCCGGCCATGATCGGTCGATAAAATAATCTTCGGCGGTTGCACGCGCGAGTATCGTTAGCGGCGCATAGAGACCTGCGAAGACCACAAGTCCTTTTACGGTTTGGGCAACTGCGCGACCGCCCATCGCGCCGAAAAACGTACCCATCGCGATTACGAACAAGCCCTGCATTGCCTTGATAATCGCGAACATAGCCAATATTTTTGCGCCGTGGTAGTCGTTGAAAAGGTAAGCCAGATGCAATTCCAGCGTGTTGCCCGGCATTTCGCTAAAAATGAGTTGCGCGAGGAGTAGGGTCAGTGTGTCCGCGAGGAATAGCGCGGGGACATATACAAGGACATTTCGGACTTGGCCGAGATAGACCGCGACCGCGATTCGGGCATTGGTTGCGGGCGACACCGCTAAATCATCCCATGCGCCCGAATTACGGCTGCGGGACATGGGGCCCACAATCTCAAACATGACCAGTCCGAGCACCACCAGCCAACCGAATACGGGCACCATCGCAATCGCCGCGAGGGCAACGGCAAGCGTAATAGAACCCAGTGTTGAACGGCGGCCAGTATCCGCATTGCGGCCCAAGGATGCCGCGAGCGTAATGAACGGTGCGAGCCGAAATCGTTTGCGGATTCGACTCGATGCGCTGACTCTGGCTTGAGCGAGATTCGCTCGGCGCAGTGCCAGAATTGCAAGCAAAAGCGTTAGGGTTGAAACGAGAATCGGTATCGCTGCCGCAGGCCAGAAGTAGAACGTCGCGACTCTCGCGTCGTCTGCGAAATCGACCGCGATCAAAGGACTGAACGCCAAGACACTTGCGCCAGGCGTGAAAGAGTAATCGACGTAGACGAGTCCCACTAACATCACCGCGCCAATCACAAATGTTCGCAATAGCGCATCGCGTGTGCGGTGTGCCAACGCAGACATCCACACACCGACCGAGCATGCCGCCGTCGTCCAAGCCGCGAACACGGTGAATTCGATTGCAACGCCGCGCAGAGTGACCCCGCCGAAGAATGCGGCGAGCGCGCCGATGGGTAACGTGCTCAGGAGGAGGAGGCTGGCGGGAATCCAACACGCAGCAAATTTCGCGAAGACGAGTCCGAAGGGCCGCATGTTCGCGATGATGATGAGGTTGAGCGTTCGCTCCTGCCGTTCTTCGGCAATCGTTCCTGCAGCGAGTATCGGGGCGCCGACGAACGCGATCATCGCCTGAAACAACACCACGGAAAACGCGAGCGCATTCGCGGTAGTCTGCGGCGTGATGCTGAGCGAACGCAGCACGGGATCGGGTACGAGAAACTCCAGTCCATCAGTGCCCATGACCGTGAGCACCATGTAGGCGGCGCACAATACCGGCCCGAACAGGCGCAAGGCGTAGGTTGAACGTCGGCGCCCGAGCCGGGTCAATTCGCGTTGTATTAGCGGCAGTTCCATCGGTCGGATATGAGTCCATTTTCGGGGAGCTGAACGCTGAAAGGAACAATCGGCGTTGCTCGCAAGCCCGAAAGGCCTATGCTACACTACGCCCTGTTGGCGCGGTAAACGGAGTGTGGTGCGTGGCGATTTCGA
>JAJDAB010000153.1 GCA_029262095.1 Candidatus Hydrogenedentota bacterium | reverse complement strand
CGAACCCGTCGCGGCCGCGTTTAGGATTACAGAACAAATCGCGCTCACCCCCGAAGACCGGGTTGTAGTCCTGGGCGACGGAAAACTCGGGCAACTGATCACTCAAGTGTTGGCGCTCAACACGAAGAAAATTACTTGCCTGGGCAAACACAAGGAAAAATTGACGCTGCTCCAACGCGCGGGAATTTCCACGGCCATGGCCAACGATCCAATAGAAGAAGGCGCAGACATCGTCGTCGACGCAACAGGGTCCGCCGCCGGGTTTCAACGCGCCCTGGAAATCGTGCGGCCCGAAGGCACGGTGATTCTCAAGACGACTGTCGCCGACCGCACCGAACTCGATTTTTCGCTACCGGTAATCAACGAGGTTCGCGTTATCGGTTCGCGATGCGGCCCCTTTCGTCCGGCGATCGAAGCACTCGCGCTGGGCACAGTCGATGTGACGCCACTGATCTCCTACGAATTTCCGTTCGACCAAATCGATGACGCACTAGTCGCTGCCCGCGAACCCGATTGTCTCAAAGTGCTGCTGACGATGACGTGAGTATCGGATCAACAACGAAGCAAATCATTCGCGATGCCGCGGCGTTTACGTTGTTGGCCGCGGCCTATCGAATTGCGTTTTGGGTCGCCATGCCCCGTGTCCTCGACACGGCCGACGCCATCCACTACCTCACCTACGCAGAGCAGTTGCTCCACGCGGGCTTCACCGGCCTCGACCCACGCATCACGCCACTCTTTCCCGCGCTGACCGCGATCGTCGCATCCGTAGGCATCGAGATCGAACTCTCCGCGCGCCTCGTATCATTCATCGTCGGCACACTCACCGTTCCCGCCGTCTATTGGTTGGCCCTATCGTTGTTCGAACAACGCGCCGCACGGATCTCCGCACTTGCCGTAGCGATCTGGCCATGGCTTGCCGACTACTCATGCCGCGTCGCCCCCGAGGCGCTCGCCGTGCTTTTCTGGATACTCGGCGCGACGCTAACGGTTCGCGCAGTCGCAAACCGACACCCGTTACCCGCAACGGCCTTCGCTTGCTGGTTTCTCCTGCACCTCACGCGGCCCGAAGGCACGGTGCTACTCGTCCTAGTCGCCATAGCTGCGTTCGTCGCGTATCCGAAAACCGACATCGCCGCCCGCGCCCGAAATGTTGCGTCGTACGGCCTAGCCGCAATCCTCGGACTCGCCGCCTACGTGTTCGCGATGGGCGCCATGACCGGCCAAGCCACAGTCAGCGGACGCGTCCCCGATGCCGCTGGATCGCTCCGGCACGCCTTCATAGAACGCGGACCCGAAATGGCCCAAGCGTTTCTCAAACTTTCCAGCGAACTACTACCGGTGATGCTCGGGCCGTTCCTCCTGCTCTTCGCTGGTGCTGGCTTGTTCATGCGACGTACAGACCCGCGGATAGTTCGCGGCGAGTTGTTACTCATCGTTCTATGTGCGGTCCAATTCGGATGCGCCGTACTCAGCACCTACGCGGAACCGCGCTATCTCATGCCCGTTGTCATCACCGGCGCGATCTATGCCGCACGCGGCATCGCATTGGTCAGCGAACAGCTCGAAACCGATCGCCCATGGTTGAGCCGTTTACCTGTCGCGGGTCTCATCACGCTAATGCTCATTGGTACCACGGCAACCTTGTTACCCGAATACCTCGGTCGTATCCCGCGCGAACCCCGCGAATACAAAATCGCGGGAGAGTGGATGCGCGACAACGTCGAGCCCGGCACCATTTTCACACGCAAACCGCAGATCGGCTTCTACGCCAACATGAAAACCACAGGGCCATTACCGAACGAATCGCTCGACCAAGCAATCGCGCGCGCGAGCGAGGTCGGCGCGCGATACGTCGTCGTCGATGAACGATACACAGCCCAAATGGCGCCCGCGCTTCGACCGCTGCTCGACCCGGGCAACGCGCCGAAAACGTTGACGCTCCTGCACGACAACCTGTCGCCGTATCCCGAAGCCCGCATCGTTATATACCGCCTGGTCTACCCGGACGAACCCGCGCAACCCTCGTGAATACACTCAGCATATTCACCGGCGGCATCGGCGATTGCCTCCTCGTTGGCCCTGCCTTCGCGCACCTCCGCGAACAAGGCCCGCTCGACCTCGCGGGAAATCCCGAACGCCTAGCGCTGATTCAAGCCGCAGGCGCATGCGACGCGATCCACAATTTGGACCGCATTGAATTTCACACCGCGTTCGACAAACCCAGCCCCAAACTGCGCGATTTTGTTCACGAGTACGATTGCGTAATTGTATGGATGCGCGACGACGGCGAGATCAAAAAGGCGATCCAAAATTGCGGTGTAAGCAACGTCCAAGTCTTCCCTGGCCTGCCGCCAGAGCATTGGCAATCCCACGCCACCGATTATTACACGTCATGCGTCGACCCGGCTCGGCGGGAGCCTCGCCCTCCCTTGCGCATCGCCAATTGGGAGGACGAGACTCCTGCAGAATCGCACGACGTCATAATCCACCCCGGCAGCGGCTCGCCAAATAAGAACTGGCCCATCGAAAACTTTGTAACCGTCGCAAACCACCTCGAAAAAACAGGACGGCACGTCGCCTGGATTCAAGGGCCAGCGGAAACGGCGCTCGAATACCCCACCAACGCGGCAATTATCGAAGCGGATAGCTTAATGGCAATTGCCCAACAACTCGCCAAAGCCAACCTATACATCGGTAACGACAGCGGCATCACCCACCTTGCCGCTGCCACCGGTTGCGCAACCGTCGCCATATTCGGACCAACCGATCCCGCAATATGGGCACCGCGCGGCGACCACGTATGTGTCGCGACGAACTACCCGTGGCCTACACAGGAAGTAATAATGGAAGTATTAGTCTCACTAGACAACACCGACCTGTTTCAGTAGGCATGTTGGACCCTGGGAAACAAAGGGTTATAAGTTTCCAAATGAGCAAGTAAATCCATATGTTACAGGCAGTTGCACTCAGAACAGAACGAGGGCAGTCTACGTCTTCTGGTCCTTTCGGCCGTCAAATCTGGTCAGCATGGCCATTGCGTCAGAAGCGTTCATCACCGCCGCGACATCTAGCGGGGTCTCCTCCATGAGGTTTTTCGCTGCAGGATCTCCGCCATTCCGCAACAACTGCTTTATCATCTCAGGCCGATTGCTGCTAGCCGCGTAGTGCATAGGCGTGTCGCCGTGAACATCAATCGCGCCCACGTCTGCTCCGCTATCTATCAGTAGTTGAACCATATTAGCCAGCCCGAGGGAAGATGCGCACATTAAGGGTGTAGGGCCAATGATGTCGGACTTCGTATCTACTTGAGCTCCGCGCCCAATCAATAGCTTAACCGCATCCAGGTGATTCTCAATTGCCCACCAGTGCAACGCCGTTTCACCACACGAATCCTTGGCCTCCAGGGCTTGAGGGAACTCGCTGAGAAGTGTGCGAACTTCATCGAAACCATCAAACGCCGCGTACTTCATCCTCGTAAACAGCGAGTCTTTCTCTTCGTTCTCTTCTGGATTCGGCATGATGACCTACGTTACAAACGGTTGTGGAGTAGTGCCTGTCCTAATTGTGCCAACATTCGCAATTCTTGGAAAGTCTCCCAGCTAGCCTATCGATCATTCCAAACTGGCGGCATGGAAACGGTGAACCGGCAACGGCATTTCGCTGTCCGCGCCCTTCACGTTTTTCCAGATGATTTCGTTCAACGTAAACATCGGCGCACGATCATAATCTGACAAGTCCATCGCCAACGATTCCTTTGCACCCCAAGCCCGTTCATCGTTCGTAGCATGGATGTCGATACGCGGCTCGATATGTTCATACGGCGTCGAATCCGCGACGTTCGAGAACGCGGCATACATTGGTGTCGCGGCTGCATCGAATTGACTCATCGGCTGCAGGCCCAACAATAGCTCGATTGTCCGCAACATCGAACTCGTCGTGTAGAACGTACTGTCGACAATCCCTCGTTTCGCATACGGACTTACTACAAGGCCAATCGTTCGCCGCGCGTCGACATGGTCCGGGCCGTTCTGCGCGTCATCCTCGATCACGCATACGGCGAGTTCCGGCCAATACTTACTCTGCGTAACCCGTTCGATGATCATCCCCAACGCGTAATCGTTACTCGCCACCGCCGCCTGCACGGTCGGCGCACCGGGACGACTTCCTTTCGTGTGATCTTCCGGCAGCCCCATCACGATGAAATTCGGCAAGCGCTCTTCCGGATTCGTGCTATCGAAATTCGCTTCAAATTCATCGAACTCTTTGATGAACTCTTCCGCGTTTTCATAATCTCGCGCACCCCAGTTTAGATAGTTCGGCGCAACATGCCCCACGAGCCCCGGCACCCGCCCATCCATCGGCCCATCTTCACTTACACGGCGCGCGTACTCGCCATACGATCGATAGGTCAACCCTTTTCGCGCACATTGGTCCCACAAGTACCCGGATGCGGGCGTGGCCGCGTCGGTATACGGCGCAGCCGATTTACCGCCATACGACGCAGGCCAAAGTTTCTCGATAAAGTCCGTCGCGTACGCGGCGTTCGACCATTGATGCCCATCAACACTGACTTCGGCATCGCAATACAGGTTGTCGAATAGCACGAACGTCTCGGCCAGTGCGTGTTGATTTGGCGTGACCTCTTCACCAAAGACGGTCAGACGCGGATCGCCGTTCCCCTGAGATAGATCTCCAAAAACCTGGTCGTAGGTGCGATTCTCTTTGATGATGTAAATGACATGCTTGATCGGTGACCCGGCACCCACGCGGCTAGGTACGATTGTATTTTTGTCCTCCGGCTGCCGCGCCGCAGCGAGCAACTCATCATTGTACGGGCAGTTGTCATACGACTGTTTCGTGAGTTCCCGAAGTTTGTCGCGATTCGCGTCAATATCGATCACATTTACCGTGCCATACAACGAATTCTTGACCGTGATCTGCTTCTCATCGCCACGAATCGGACTAAGCGGTCCTGTAGGATTCGCGCTTGACGATGCGCCTTTGCCATTGCCGATATACAATTTGCCGCCGTCCGAGCTGACGGCTACCGCACTCGGATACCAGCCCGCCGGAACGAACCCCATCACATCTTCTTCACCCGGGTCATCGACATTCACCACGCAGACATTGTTGTTGTCCGCGTTCGCGACATATAACGTTTCATGTCCCGGGTCCAACGCCAACGCGTTCGGTGTGGAACCTTCCGGCGCATTCGGATACATCGACGTGACAATACTGCCGGTCGCGCGGTTCGACTTCGTGTCGATAATCGTCACGGTATTGTCGTTCGCACACGCAACGAAGAGCCGTCCGTCGTCCGCCAACACCATATCGTTTGGATTGTCGCCCACGCCGATCGTCGACACCACGCTCAACGACTCGACATCAATTACACTCACACTATCGCTTCCCCAATTCGAGCAATAGAGTGTCGAAGCGTCCTCATTCAACACGAGCGAATACGGATTCACTTCCGCGCGAATGCGCTTCACAATCGCGCCCGACTCCGTATCGAAGACCAGCACATCGCCCGAGGTCCGGTTCGCGGCGAACAACCTCGGTGCGGACGGATGATGTACCAGCCCCGCCCAATAGATGTTCTTGGGTTCGGCGTCTTCCACCAGCGTTTGGACCGGCGCATCACTCAACCGCCCATCCGCATAGTCAAAGACGTAAACTGGCGCCCGTATACCTTTTCGGTCATTGTTATTGCCCCCGGATACATACAGTTTCGCTCCGTCCGGCGACCACGCAAGCCCATACCAAGCTGTCGGCAACGTAATTCGCTGCACCGCTTCATTCGTTTCAGCGTCAATCGTGACCAGCCCGTGATCGTTGAACCCGCAATGAATCGCGACCATGACACGTCTATCCGGCGAAGGTTGCAAGTTCAGAATAAGATCGGGCATTTCCACAACATCGCCAAACGGCGTAATCCGCCAACCATTCGGAAGCAGGTACCCATCATCCGTGAGGCCAGGCAAATCCGCTGCGCCCGCGACTGAACAAGCGATCGTCGCCAATCCAAGAACCGATACACCAATCTTCCGCATGGATCGAACTCCTCAAAATCCGTGTCTGCCGCCCAAGATCCGCTGGCATTTTTCCGCAACTGAATCGACGCAGTCAAGCACTCGACGTGGCCTATGCGGATTAGTATCGTGTTATACTTTAATGGTTGGTTGACAACATCAATAAACCTGCGGGCAGGACAGCCCGTAGACTACGGACCGTTCGGTCCAATGCTGCAGTTTCACCGCGGTGATTACCGGCGTGCCGGAATTGCCACACAACGAACGAAGGCCTAGTTCTCAAGGTACACGGACGACCTAGGGCCCGTTCGGACATTGTAGATCGCGAGATGAAATGAGCTCCGGCGAGAACACTACCAGCGCCGCCGCACCCACCTGGGAAATCGGCGACGTACTCCTCAACCTGTACGAGGTCCGGCAATTCTTGGGCCGCGGCGGGATGGGCACCGTCTATCGAGTACACCATAAAGCCTGGGGGTTAGACCTCGCCGTAAAACGACCGAAATCGGAAGTGTTCGCCTCCGCACAAGGCGCAAAACTCTTCGAGACCGAATGCGAAACGTGGATCAAACTCGGACTCCACCCCAATATCGTTACGTGCTTCTACGCACGACGCATCGGCAACATCCCGCACGTATTCGCCGAATACGTGTCCGGCGGAACGCTCTCGCAAGCGGCCCGCGACGGTGTGCTCTACCAGGGTGACTCGACTGAAATATTGGTACGGCTCCTCGATTTCGCCATTCAATTTGCCCAGGGCGTCCTCCACGCGCACGAACACCAATTGATCCACCACGACATCAAACCCGCCAACGTACTCATCACCGACGATGGCGAACTGAAAGTAACGGACTTCGGTATGGCGGGCGCCATGGCCGCCGCCGCCACAGACACCGGCGCCTCGCGTCGATCGACTTCAAACCCGCGCGGCACGCCTCTGTACTCATCCCCCGAACAAGCGCGCCGCGAATCCATGACGATCGCGACCGATCTGTGGAGTTACGGCCTGTCGATCCTCGAAATGTTCGTGGGCGATTCCACATGGATGGCTGGACAAACCGCGCCTGCGGCACTCGAAGGCTATCTGGACCTCGGTCCAGAGAGCGAAGACATCCCCGACATGCCGGATCCCCTCGCGGAAGTGTTACGCCAGTGTTTCCAGACCGCACCCAGTGACCGACCGAGTGGCATGAAACCGATCCTCGAAGTGCTGGAATCGTGTTACGAAGACGCTGCGGGCGAATCGTATAGCCGCAATCATCAAACACCGGAAGATAATTCCACCGATCGACTAAGCAACCGCGCGGTGACACTTCTTGACCTTGGCAACGAATTGGAAGCGGAAAAAGTCTGGGACGAAATACTCGCCGCCGATTCCGATCACATCGAAGCTATCTACAACCAGTCGCTGCACCACTGGCGCACCGGACGTTTGACCGACACAACCGTGCTAAAACGGCTCGACCATCTGCGCGAACAAGCCCCCAAGTCGTGGGCGCCGATCTATCAGATCGCCGAAGTCCAGATCGAACGCGGCGACACCGACGGCGCCTTACGTGCTCTACACGCTGCAAAATCGATTCGTGTCGACAAACACGAATTCCGCGCCGTCCGCGATACCACCAAACGACATGGCAAAGGCGCACGGAAAGTCGCTCGCGCATTCGGCGACCATCCCGGCCCGGTGACCGCCGCCGCCATCAGTTGGGATGGCCGAATCGCGCTGTCTGCTGCAGGTCCCGCTGGGGGCGACGCCGAGATTTACTTGTGGGCCGGCGGAAACGGCAAACTGGTCCGCGCGTTCGGCGGCCACAGCGGATCGATCCGCGCACTTGATCTGAGCGGGGACGGCAAGTACACGATCAGTGGCGGTGAAGACGGCGCCGCCCACCTCTGGCATCTTCACACGGGCCGCATCGCGCGCACCTTCTCCAATCACGACGGCCCGGTCAACGCCGTCCGTTTCACCGAAGACGGGAAAGGCGTTCTGACAGCCGACGGCGGCGGCATCGCCCGCCTCTGGAACATTACCTCCGGCGAATGCGATCGCGTCTTTACTGGCCACCAGGGCCCCATCTCGTCACTGTGCCTTGCCGAGTTCGGACGCGCATTCATGACAGGCGGCCAAGACGGTATCGCCTGTTTCTGGGAACTCAAAACAGGTAAAGCGCTTCGAAAATTTAAGTCTGAAGGTGGCCCTCTATCCGCAGCGGCCATCAGCGGCGACCGGCGATACGCGATTGCCGCATCAGAAGACGGCTATATCCAGGTGTGGGATCTTCGATCGGGCAAGACGAGTGGCGGTCGACGCGCACACAGCCAGGCCATTCTCGCCGTCGCCCTAAGCAAAAAGGGTCGTAATGCAATAACCAGCGCAGGCGACGGCAAATTCAGGCTCTGGGACATGCGCACCGGCCGTTGCCTTACAACGTTACCCGGCAACGCGCCCATCGCGCTGACCGGCGACAGCCAACACGCGATAGCCGCGGACGAAGCAACCGGCCTTCAACTGTGGCGCATCCGATGCGATCGCCAAGAATACGTTGCACCGTACATGCTTTGCCGCGCCGGAACGACCTCGCTCAAGCACAACGGTCGCGCGAATCAGGACGACGGCGATTCCGCGTAAAGTCGATCAACCCACGCTTTGAAATAGGGCGGCCGCGTCAGCAGAACGAAAATGAGAAATAGCACCATTAATGGGATAGGAATCAAGACATCGAACACCGCAAACACAGCCAACACCAACGCCATTTTCGTATTCCATTGCACGGCATGTTCTCCCTACGCCGCGTCAAAATTCTGAATTAGACGCGCATAGAACTGCACAATTTCCCCAACATTTTCCAGACCGATCCGTTCATTTACTCCATGCAACCGCGCCGTATCCTCCGACGTCACACGCATCGGCGTAAACCGATATACGTTCGGCGTCACGCCTGAGTAGTACCGCGAGTCTGTCCCCCCAAAAACCAAGTAGGGCCCCACGACGACCTCCGGAAAAACATCTTTTGCAGTCTGCTCAAGCAATCGATACGCGGGCGCATTCACATCCGAAACCATCGAAGGTTCACGGCCGTCTTTGTTCGGGGATTGCCGGACAATCACTCGTTTATCGCCAACGACGTTCTTCGCATGATGCAACACCGAGTCGATCGAGTCGCCGGGCAGAATACGAAAATTCACCACCGCTTTCGCTTCGGTCGGCAACACGTTATCTTTCACTCCACCCTCGATCATCGTGACCGCGGTCGTCGTCCGGATCAAGGGATTCGTCGCCTGTTCCTGGCCCAATGCAAATTCAACGACTGGCCGGGTTAACCACAAATTCGCGAAAGCAAGCCGCGCGGCAAAACCCATCTCCGGACCTACCGCCATAAACATGTCCTCCGCAGCGCCCGAAAGGCGTGCAGGCATTTGTTTGTGCTCCAACCGGGCAAGCGCCGCGGACAATATCCCGATCGCACTGTTTCGCGGCGGTACCGATGAGTGGCCGCCCTTTCGTTTCACCAACAACTCAAGGGTCACATAGCCCTTTTCCGCCACGCCAATCAGCGCCGACGGCTCTGTAACTCCGGGCAATGCGCCATCGATGATAAACCCGCCTTCATCGATCACACATTCGAGTTCGATACCACGCTCCTCGAGTAACGCCGCCATCACTTGGGCGCCTTCCGGTCCGCCCAATTCTTCATCATGACCAAAAGCCATCATGACCGTGCGCCTAGGCTGGAACCCCTCGGACAGCAACAGCTCCACCGCCTCCATCGCACAAACGACATTGACCTTGTCGTCCATCGTACCCCGGCCCCAAACAAACCCATCCGCAATGGCACCCTCAAATGGCCCAAATTCCCACTCTTCCGTACCGCTGTTCACAGCAGGCACTACGTCCATGTGCCCGAGAATACAGAGCGGCTTTAGCGACGAGTCACTCCCCGGCCACGTGTACAACAAACTGAAATCGCGAACCTTCTCACGCTCCAGGGCGGCATGCACTTTCGGATACGTATTCTCAAGAAATCCATGAAATGCGCGGAACGCTTTCATGCCATCCGACGTCGGAGCCCAGAACGATATCGACTCAATCTTCACTGCTTCGGCAAGGTTCTTCGCCGCGGCTCTCACGTCAACGTCGACCAGATCAACCTCGCGAGCCACCAATTGCACGGAGGAAAACGTCATCGCACGAAACACCATCACGCCAGCGAGTACGGCAAATACCACGACAATAATCAACAGGACTTTCTTCATAATGGTGCTCTCCACAAAACAGTCATACGCGCCGAGGCGAAATTTCAGAAACGTCGCAATAAAGCCAGCCAATCGACGTGAAACCCCGCGCTTTCCGCACATCAAATCTCTGGAGAATCGGTATCGTTTGGTTGCAGAACGCGGACACGCCCTAACCCAACAGCTTGAGGGCCTGCGCCAGTTCGCCATAATGCGTCATGTAGTCTTCCCGCGCTTTCAGAATCACTTCGCGCGCCTCTTCGCAGGAATACACTTCCACAATCTCACACGCCGCACTCAATGCATCCGGCGATTGTTTATACGTGAGGAAATAATGCCGCAATCGCTCTATCAACCCGAGCGGGCACTGTTCAATACGCTCCAACTGGCCGTACGACGCGTCACCGTCCATCACCGCGACGATCTTATCGTCGGCCTCATTGCCATCGAGCATCCGCAATCCGCCGATGGGCCGCGCACGCAACAGCATGTTGTTCATCGAAACCGGCTTTTCCGTCAACACGCAAATGTCCAACGGATCACTATCGCCCACGATGCCCTCACGACCGGTTCGCAATGCACAATGTGCCCCCGAAGCTTCAGCGCAATAGGTCTGCGGGATGAATCCATACAACGTTGGACATACATTCGAAAATCGCTGCGGCCGATCCACGGTCAATAACCCCGTGCGTTTATCCAGCTCATATTTCACCGTGTCCGCTGGCGTCAACTCAACGTAAACGGTCACCACTTCCGGCGCCCGCTCGCCGATCGGAACGCCGTGCCAAGGGTGTGCCCTGAACAGCAACCCCCCAATAATGCGTTCTTTTTGATTGTCGCCTTCCATACGCCGCAGCCCCTCTCAAACCCGTAGAAACAGGGAGATTACCACAGTGCCAACCAGACGCGACACTTGCGAGCTCAAATAGAAGCATCGGACGGTTGCGGTTTCGCGCGCGATTAGCGACCATTCCAATCACACATTCGTAGAGACAGGAGCCACCATGAAAAACATCACTCGCCGCCAATGGCTGCAAACCGCAGGAATCGCCACTGCAAGCGCAGCCGCGCTCAGCCAACCCGCCCACGGTCAACGCACCACACAAAAGCCAAACATCATATTCATTCTCGCCGACGATCTCGGATATGGCGACCTCGGTTGTTACGGGCAACAGACGATTCAAACGCCGAACATTGATCGCATGGCCCGCGAAGGCATGCGGTTCACTCAATGCTATTCCGGCAGCACCGTTTGCGCGCCATCACGCTGCGCTCTCATGACCGGCCTCCACACGGGTCATTGCCGAATCCGCGGCAACAAGCGCGTTCCGCTCCAACCCGAGGACACTACCGTCGCAGAGATGCTCAAAGCCGAGGGATATAGCACCGCGCTCATTGGCAAATGGGGTCTCGGCGAACCCAACACAACAGGCGTGCCAAACCGAAAAGGATTCGACTATTTCTTCGGCTACCTGAATCAGGGCAACGCGCACAATTACTACCCTGAATACCTCTGGAAGAACGAAGAAAAATTTCCACTCACCGGCAACGTTTGCCGCGACGACGATCCACGCGTGTCCATCGAACGCGAACAATACTCACACGACCTTTTCGCCGAGGATGCAATCCGCTACGTCGATGAACACAAAGACGATCCATTCTTTCTGTATCTCGCCTTGACCATCCCCCACGCCAACAACGAACGCGGCCGCAGGGAAGGCATCGGCATGGAAGTCCCCGACTTCGGCGACTACGAAGATGAAGACTGGGACATCGGCCAGAAAGGACACGCCGCAATGATCTCGCGCATGGATCGCGACGTCGGACGCCTACTGGATAAACTGCAAGAGTTGGGCATCGCGGATAACACGCTCGTCATCTTCACCAGCGACAACGGTCCGCACAAAGAAGGCGGCGCAGACCCAGAATTCTTCGACAGCAACGGCGATCTCCGCGGCATCAAACGTGACCTCTACGAAGGCGGCATACGTGTCCCCGCCATCGCATGGTGGCCCGGCCAAGTTCAAGCGGGAAGCGAAAGCGACGAACCCTGGGCCTTCTGGGATTTTCTGCCGACTGCCGCCGAACTCGCCGCCATCAATCCACCAAAGCAGCTCGATGGCACCTCAATCGTCCCCGCGCTCAACGGCAGAACGCTTAAACGGTCACAGCCGTTGTACTGGGAATTTCACGAACGCGGATTCAGCCAAGCGCTACGCTGGAAAAACTGGAAAGCTGTCCGGCCAAAACAAGATCGCTCCATCGAGATCTATGACGTGGTGACCGATCCTGGAGAAAACAACAATCTCGCTGGACAGAATTCGGACATAGACCGATTCGCGGAAGACTACTTCGCGAACGGACGGACCGACTCTAGCGAATGGCCGGTGAAAGCACGATCAACCTAGTTCACCGGCGCGTGCACATGACACGCCGCCAGATGCCCGGCCGCCCGCTCCACCAACCGTTGATCCGTCCGCGAACATTCCTCACGTGCCTCGGGACAACGTGGATGAAACGGACACCCTGTCGGCGGATTAATCGGGCTCGGCACATCGCCCTCCAAGACAATCCGATCGTCTGGACGATCCGGATCAGGAACCGGTACCGCAGACAGTAGCGCGCGCGTATACGGATGCGTAGGACGCAGGAATACGTCGTCGACCGAACCCATTTCCACGATACGGCCGAGATACATCACGCCAACGCGATCGCTAATGTGACGGATCACGCCCAGGTCGTGCCCAATGAACAAGTACGTTAGACCGAGCCGTTCCTGCAGGTCTTTCAGCAAGTTCAAGATTTGCGCCTGAATCGATACATCCAACGCCGATACCGGCTCATCTGCCACAATGAGATCCGGTTCCGCCGCGATAGCCCGCGCAATTCCAATACGTTGACGTTGACCTCCGCTGAATTCATGGGGATAGCGCGAAGCACTCTCCGGCGGCAGCCCGACCAGTTGTAACAGCTCCTCCACCCGCGCCCGCCGCTGGTCACGCGGTACGACGCGATGCACACGCAACACCTCGGCCAACATGCCATACACCGTCATACGTGGATTCAACGAGCTGAACGGATCCTGAAAAATGAGCTGCATCCGCTTTCGCATCGCCCGCAGTTCTCGGCGCGGAAGGTCCGTCACGTCAACGCCATCGAATACAATACGACCCGCCGTCGGCTCTATCAATCGCAACAGCGACCGACCGCACGTAGTCTTTCCGCTTCCACTCTCACCCACAAGGCTTAACGTCGTCCCTCGTTGCAGAGAGAAACTCACACCGTCGAGCGCGCGCACGTGATTCTTGACCTGAGAGAAAACACCCTGCCTCACCGGGAAATGGGTGGCAAGGTTCTCGACCACCAATAGCGAATCGTTGTTGGGCGTCGTCATTTCGAGTGCTCCGCAGCCGTCGGCACGCCCGGCTCAAGGCCGTGCGAACGCATCGTATCCGCATCGTGCAGCCAACACGCCACACGGTGCACTTCACTCTGTTCGATCATCACCGGCTCACCCGACTTGCACACGTCCATCGCATGCGAACAACGGGGATGAAACCGGCAGCCATAGGGAAAGTGCGTTGCCGTAGGTACCTGCCCACGAATGGTTGATAATCGTTCGCCTCGGTGATGCAAACTCGGCAACGATTCAAACAGCCCGATCGTATACGGATGTTGCGGCGCCTTATAGACCTCGCGAATAGGTCCACGTTCGACGACCTTTCCCGCGTACATAATCAAAACGTCATCCGCCACGTCCGCGACAATACCCAGATTGTGCGTCACCAACAGGATCGCCATGCCCGTTTCCGCCTGCAACTCCTGCAACAAATCCAGAATTTGCGCCTGAATCGTGACGTCCAATGCCGTCGTCGGTTCGTCCGCGATCAACAGCTTCGGACCACACGCCAACGCCATCGCGATCATCACCCGCTGCCGCATTCCCCCCGACAACTGATGCGGATAATCGTCCACGCGAGATTCAGGCGCCGGTATACCCACTTTCTTCAACAGCTCGATTGCCTGATTACGCGCTTCGGTCTTCGAAACATCTTTATGTACACGAATCGCCGACGCAATTTGCCCACCCACGCGAAACACAGGGTTAAGCGACGTCATCGGTTCCTGAAATATCATCGAAATGTTGTTGCCGCGCATGCCGCGCATTTCCGGCTCGGAGAGGTCAAGCAAGTTCACCCCATCGAACTCAACCGTTCCACCTTCAATCCGACCCGGAGGATTCGGAATCAAGCGCAGAATCGAGAGCGAGGTCACACTCTTGCCGCAGCCACTCTCGCCGACAAGTGCCATCGTCTTGCCCGCTTCGATGTCGAATGATACGCCATCCACCGCGCGCGCCACACCCGCATCGGTGTAGAACGACGTGCGTAAATCCCGTACACGAACAAGTGGTTTCCGATCGTTTGTCATTGGCGTAACCTCGGGTCCATTGCGTCACGCAACCCTTCACCCACCAAGTTAAACGCCGTCACAGCGATAAATATGATGGCGCCCGGATACACGACCAACCACCACGCCTGCTCAATATACCGCTTCGCCTGGGACAACAACTCGCCCCAACTCGCGGTCGGCGGTGCCACACCAAACCCCAAAAAACTCAACGCCGACTCGATCAAGATCGCGCCCGCCACACCGAACGTCGCACTCACCAACACCGGCGCCATCGCATTCGGCAACAAGTGCTTGAAGATAATACGGCCATCGCCATACCCCGATGCCCGCGCCGCCATCGCAAAATCGCTGTCTCGCAATTTCAGAAACTCACCCCGGACGAGTCGCGCAATATCCGGCCACCGCGTCAAACCCAATACCAGCATCACAAAAAAGATATGCGGCGGTAAAAACACGCGGACCGACAAGATCAAAATCAACGCAGGAAAACACAAAATGATTTCAATGACCCGTTGCGCGATGCTATCCACCCAGCCCCGATAATATCCGGCAGCGGCACCAACAACGACGCCCACAAACATCGAGATTCCCACCGAAATAAAACCAATGCTCATCGACACGCGCGTACCCCAGATGAGACGACTGAGCACATCCCGTCCTGAATCGTCCGTACCGAGCCAATGCTCCGCATCTGGCGGATTCAATCGATCACGAAGACTCGTACGTTGCGGCGGATACGGCACCAGCGGCATCACCGCGCGTTCACCCTCGCCCGG
>JAJDAB010000152.1 GCA_029262095.1 Candidatus Hydrogenedentota bacterium | reverse complement strand
CAGTCAACGTCGGCGATACGCAACTGCAATTCACTAAGGCTGTCATAGCGACTGGTGCACGTGCCATGGAACCGCCGATTCCGGGCATGGCCGAAGCGGGTTTCCTGACCAACGAGTCCGTCTTCAATCTGACGGTACGGCCGGATCGGCTGGTTATCGTCGGGGCTGGCCCGATTGGTTGCGAACTGGCCCAAACGTTTCAACGGCTCGGATGCCAGGTCACCGTTCTCGAGATGGCGCCGCAGGCACTGATTCGTGAAGACCCGGATGCAGCACGCATTGTGTCCGATGCACTGGTAAAGGGCGGCGTAGACTTTGTGTGCAACGCAAAAATCCAACGCGTCGACGCTTCCGGGGATGAAAAAAACGTCGTCGTCGAAGTGGACGGCCAAGAACGAACAATCGCGTGCGACCAAATCCTCATTGGCGCAGGGCGCATCCCGAATGTCAACGGCCTAAATCTTGAGGAGGTAGGTGTTGAATACGATACACGCCAGGGCGTGAAAGTCGACGACAACCTGCGCACCACGAATCCGTCGATCTTCGCGGCGGGCGACATCTGTAACCAGTTTAAGTTCACACATACGGCCGATGCCGCAGCAAGGATTGTGATCCAGAACACGCTGTTCGGGCTGTTGCCAAAGAAAAAGATGAGCGCATTGACCGTTCCGTGGTGTACCTATACCGACCCGGAGATTGCGCACGTCGGCCTGAACGAGTCCATGGCAGAGGAACGCGGTGTGGCGATTGACACCTACACCGTGCAGATGGCGGAAATCGACCGTGCAATTACAGAAGGCGATACGGACGGCATGATCAAGATTCATGTCGAAAAGGGCAAGGACACCATCGTTGGCGCAACGCTCGTATGTCGTCACGCGGGCGATATGATCAGCGAAATCACCCTCGCAATGGTCGGAGGAATCGGACTAGGCAAGATCGGGGACGTCATTCACCCCTATCCCACCCAAGCCGAAATCATCCGCAGAGCCGCCGGCTTATACGTCAAAACGCGTTTCACCCCCACCGTCGCAAAAGTTTTTGATAAAGTCATCGCGTGGCAACGATAGCTCCAGAGACGATCAGCGCGATATCCGACTCAACGCGCGAGACTGCGCGCATCGCGGTCATCATGCCCGCATTCAATGAAGCACCGTCCATCGCGAAAGTCATCGAAGCGATTCCCGATTGGGTAGACCAGATCGTAGTCGGCGATAACGGTTCGACCGACGATACGGTGTCGATCGCAAACGCGGCGGGTGCGACCGTAGTCCACGAACCCGAACGCGGCTATGGCGCCGCCTGTCTCCGCGCGATGTCGGCTCTGGATGCTCCGGATATCGTCGTGTTTATCGACGCCGATTTTAGCGACGCCCCCTCTGAAATGAGTCAGTTGGTTGACCCAATTCTGAGAGATGAAACCGACATCGTTATAGGCTCACGCGTGCTCGGCGACGCCGAACCGGGTTCACTCACACCGCAACAGCGATTTGGTAACGGGTTAGCCTGTTGGTTGATGCGGCTGTTTTGGCAAGCAAGATACACGGACCTCGGACCTTTTCGCGCGATCCGGCATTCGACGCTGCGTGAACTGGCGATGGCCGATCGCAATTGGGGTTGGACCGTTGAAATGCAGATGCGGGCGGCGCAACAACGGCTACGCATCATTGAAGCGCCAGTCCGTTATCGAAAACGCATTGGCCAATCGAAAATTTCGGGCACCGTTTCAGGGGTAATAAGAGCGGGTACGAAAATTCTGTACATCATATTTCGTGAACTCTTCGCATCGCGTCCATTGCCGAGGGATGGTGAAGAACGGCTGTGCGTGTTCACCCGTTTCCCCGTGGCCGGTGAAGCGAAGACCCGGTTGATCCCCGCCCTGGGTCCGGAAGGTGCGGCATCGTTACAACGCGAAATGACGGCTCGCACGATGCAAGCGGCGCGACAAAGCTGCTTACAGCCAGGACGAACTACGGAGGTGCATTTCACGGGAACGGACGAACCGAGCATGCGCGACTGGCTCGGTCCGGACGTTGACTACGTCGCACAAGCGGATGGCGATCTCGGCGCGCGAATGTACTTTGCGGTGCATCGTGCACTCAAGTCGAGGGCGAATCGTGTCGTCGTTATTGGAACTGACTGTCCCGAACTCTCAGAGAAGCACATTCGTCAGGCTTTCGCGTTGCTGCACATACACGACGCCGTCATCGGACCGACGGAAGACGGTGGCTATTACCTCATCGGGCTCAACAAACCCGTTGCGGATTTGTTCGTGGACATCGATTGGGGCACCGAAACCGTATTCGAGTCGACAATGCGCATAGCCCAATCGGCCCAATTGAACGTGGGATTGCTCCCGAAACTAAGCGATGTAGATTTACCGGAAGACCTACCCGTTTGGCGCGATGCGGAAGCCAGAAAACGGCCTGGGACGGAAGGGCCAAGGCTCTCGGTTGTCATCCCTACCGTCAACGAAGCCGACCACTTGCCAGACACGCTCGCCGCCGTGCTTGCTGAGGACGGCGTAGAGGTCATTGTCGCCGATGGCGGTAGCACCGACCGCACACGGTCACTGGCGACCGCGTTCGGATCGCGCGTCATTCGCTCGGACCCAGGGCGCGCGAAACAACTAAACGCGGGCGCTCAAGATGCACGCGCAAACATCCTACTCTTTCTCCACGCCGATACGATTTTGCCTTATGGGTATGTCGCGGCCGTCGAACAAGCACTTGACACGGATGGGGCAGTCGCCGGTGCATTTCGGCTCGGCATCGGTGGCGCAGGCGCCAAACTGCGCTGGATTGAACGGGTCGCGAATTGGCGGTCGCGCCGGTTTCAACTTCCGTATGGGGACCAGGGGCTGTTCGTGAAACGCGAAGTGTTCGAAGAGTCCGGTGCATTTCCCGAACTACCCATTATGGAAGACTACGAATGGGTGCGGCGCATGCGCAAGACCGGCGGTATCGTATTGTGTAACGTTTGGGTCAAGACGTCTGCACGGCGTTGGCATGCCGTCGGCACTTGGCGGCTGATGCTGAGACATCAACTGGTGATACTGGGATACCGGATCGGCATCTCACCGGAAAGATTGTTGCGATTGCGGGGATAAAAGCGCCTGCCTGTCGCCCTAAATCGTAAGAACTCGGTGACGCGTATGGAGTGCGGTGGCTTGCTACCGCTTTGATGAAGCAAGGCTTGCCTTGCTGTGTCAACGGGTGGATTTCAGCGCCGCGGGCAAGCCCACTTCGAAAAAGCGCAAGCAAGCTTGCGCACTCCACATTGGCCATTCATTTCCCGGAGATCCCAGACCAACTCGGAGACGTGTTCTACGCTTCAAACGTCCGCACAAGATCCACTAACTTCTTCACGCGATCGAACGGCGTTGTGCTCAACAAGCCATGACTCAGATTGAAAATGTGCCCCCGGCGATCGCCTTCCCGAAGTGCGATAGTCGTGGCGGATTCGATGTCAGCCCAATCACCTTCGATGAGCAGCTTGTTATCGAGATTTCCTTGCACGCGCAGGTCTGCACCCAGCGACGCACGGGCGTCGACGATGCTGACGGCACTCGGCAGGCTCAAAATGTCCGCGCCGGATTCGTGCAACGTGGCTAGATCGCCCCATTCACGCGCGAACATAATCGAAGGCGTCATGGCGCGAAGCGCGTCGAATATCCGCTGTTGATACGGCAACGCGAATTCACGGTAGTGCGGCACATCGAACAAGTGCGCGGCCGATTCAAATAGTTGCCAGGCCACGATGCCCGCATCGATTTGCAATCGCAGGTATTCAATCGTGACTTGCGTGAGCTTGTCGAGCAGTACATGCATTGCCTCGGGGTGCTTCTCCACGAACGTATTCGTGTTCGGCACTTCGCCACCGAAACTGCCGCCTTCAATCAAGAATACCGCCAGCGTCAACGGCGCACCCGCAAAACCAAGCACGGGCATCTCGCCGTCAAGTTCCTCTCCAATGCGTCCT
>JAJDAB010000151.1 GCA_029262095.1 Candidatus Hydrogenedentota bacterium | reverse complement strand
CATGATGGCGTATTGAAATCCGTCAAATGGCAGCCCGGCGATACGGACGGTTTGAATTGCGGTGCGGGTTTCGTTGCCGAAGTTCGCGCGTGCCGTAATCGTTAACGTTGTGCCGGTGATGTCATCGGTTCGGTTGACCGTAATCAGATCTACGTTCGCACCGTTCGCGAGATCGACTGTGTTACCTGCATCGACTAAAACGGTCAGGTCGGTGGATTCGAAATTGCCATTACCGTTTTCGTCGTTTTCATCGCCGTTTTGCCCACCGCTATGATCCAAGTCTTCATTGTTCGGGATTGGATAATTGTTGAGGAAGACTCGGTAGGAGGCCCAGTTTCCGGTCGTGTTGCCGTTACTGGTCACGTACGCCTGCCAGAGCATTGCAACTGCGGTGTCGATGCCGGATTTTGCCGCTTCATCGACTACGGCGCGTTCGACCGTGACATCGGTGAACCGTTTGTTCGTCTGCACTTTGGCAACGACTAGCGTGACCGCGCCAAAGACGATGACGGCGGCCAATGTGACGGCGACGAGCGCCATGCCTTGCTGATGGGTTCGATTACGAGTATTCATCGCAGCACCTCGTCCGATCCCGCTAATTCATCAGGAATACGTTTCCCGTGAGTGTCGCAGTGATCGCTTGATTACGATTGTGGTTCGGTTGTTTGGAAGCCGTGAGTGTCACCTGGACTGCAGCACCATCGAAAACGAATTGGATACCACTGATGTCGTTGGCTGAAGCGAGTTGACGAACTTCGCTCGGATCATTTGTGTCGCCGTCGTCATTGAGGTCTTCAGTCCTCATGATTCGGCGGGTTAGCGCGCCGTCGCCGTTGTCATCTTCGCCTGCATCGAGGCGTGCGTCGCCATCGTCGTCTTCATTCAAGAACGAATAGGTAATCGTTTCAGTCCAATTGACACCGGTATTGTCGGTCGGTGTTTGGAACGTGATGCTGGACGGCACGCCGCCCACGTCAATTACCTGGAGACCGAACAGCGGATCGGCAAGCGTTGGGTCGTTTTCTGCGGCAGCAAGCTGCAGTTCAGCGGTCATTTCACGCATCACGTCACGCAGACTCTGATGAATTTCGGACTCGGCCGTCGCGGTACCTGTTGCTTCAACGGTGGCGGAGACTGTTGCGTATATCGCAACGGAGAGCAACGTGAATACGGAGCTGGCTATCATTAATTCGACGAGTGTAAAACCTGCGTGGCGCATGCGTTTTCCCCTTACCGGTCCGTAATCAACGAGGTCATATTGAAATTGATAGGCCGACCGCGAAGGTCGGACCACGTGCAGATTACGTTGACTTCAAGGGGGTTCGCCCCGGGGTCTGTGTAATCCACCGTTACCTGTTGATTGGTCAGCGCGGTGAAACCGGCAACCGCAGTCTCGTCCGGAAACACAACAAGGAGCGCATTGGGGAAGTCGTTGATGTTCGCATCGCGAATGGTTCGCATTTGCGAAACGATGGTTCGGCAATTCTCCATTGCCGTCGTCCGCTGGCGTTGCAGTTCCATGTGCTCGTGGTACGTCACGAGTCCTTGCGCGGCACCTGCCATCACGATAGCAAGCGAAGCCATGGCGAATGTGACTTCTAGTAGCGTCATACCGGCTGTCGCCGTCCATGCCGCAGATCGTTTTCGAATACGTTTCATTCGAACCACCTCATACTCTGCCCCTGCGGGCTCAATGGACACGGAGAATTCGTTGACAACGCGCGGCACTGCGGAACAGACCGCGCGACAAGTATCGATTTCCCCCTAGCACAACATACTATATATTGTGCTAAGTCCAGCTTGCAAGTCCAGATATCGTATCTGGGTTCCCCAACACCTTGCAAACTCAGCTAGCTATTGTGTTTCTGACGCTAGCTCCACAATTCTACCACCGATTCGAGGAATAGCAAGTGGCATATCCAGGACATTCGAGTGCAAAGACCGGAATATTGTATCTTTAGTACTTAGGGTAGTTTGTGTCTATATTTAATGAAATGTGCGGAATTATCCTCATAATTGCTAAAGATCACTTGAAACCGGCCTGTTTTTGAGTCGAGGTTCTTGATCTGGTAGATTGGAACTCGATTCCGGGCGGAATTGGAGTTCCAATCTTGGATTTTACTGGTTACCAAACCGACGGATTCTTCGACGAATTGTTTGATGCCGACGAGAAGCCTCGATCATCGGCGGCCAAGCTGATTGAGCGCATCGAGGCACTCCCGAAAGGCGACGTTCTCAGGCGCCAAAAAGCGGCCGAGGCCGCGCTTCGGCAGTTGGGCATCACGTTTGCGGTGTATGGCGAGCGGCGTGGCACCGAACGCATCTTTCCTTTCGATATCGTGCCTCGAATTGTGGAGCCAAAGGATTGGACCCGAATTGAGGCTGGCCTTCGTCAGCGGTCGAGGCGCTAAACCTTTTCATAGACGACATTTATCACGATCAGAAGATCATTCGGGACGGTGTGATCCCGGCGAATCTCATTTCCTCGGGCAAGTCGTACCGCCCCGAGTGTGCGGGGCTAAATCCACCGAGGGGGTCTGGTGCCATGTGACTGGCACTGACCTTGTCCGGGATGGGAACGGCGAGTTTTACGTCCTGGAGGACAATATGCGGTGCCCTTCTGGTGTGTCGTATGTCCTTGAGAATAGGCAGGTGCTCAAACGCACCTTTCCGATCGTATTCAATACGATGGACGTGCGGCCGGTTGATAATTACCCGAACTGGCTGTTGGAGACTTTGCTGGCGTTGGCGCCGGATCATGTTCCGGACCCGACCGTTGTCGTGCTCACGCCGGGCATATCGAATTCGGCGTACTTCGAGCACTCGTTTCTCGCGAAACAGATGGGTGTCGAGTTGGTTGAGGGTAGCGATTTGGTTGTGGACAACGGGTTTGTTCATATGCGAACGACGCGTGGTTTCGAGCGGGTGGATGTGATTTACCGTCGTATCGACGATGACTTTCTGGATCCGGATTGTTTTCGCGCGGATTCATTGCTGGGTGTTCGCGGCCTGATGGAGGCGTACCGGGCTGGCAAGGTCGCGCTTGCGAACGCGCCCGGCACAGGCATCGCGGATGACAAGGCGGTGTACGCGTACGTACCGCGCATTATTAAGTACTACCTTGACCAGGACAGCATTCTTCAAAACGTCCCTACTCGGATATGTGCCGAGGAAGAAGACCGGGCGTATGTCCTGGAGAATCTCGCATCGATGGTGGTCAAGCCGGTGAATGAATCCGGCGGCTACGGCATGTTGGTGGGGCCGCATTCGACGGAGGAGGAGCGCGCGGATTTTGCGGAAATTAGCGAAGTGCTGGATGGTGGACTGCACGAGTACTTGGATGGGTTTCAGACGAAGTTGAACGGAGTCGGGGTGGCGATTTATGAAACGTTTTTTGCAATGCGCGCCACGAGCTTTCAGCACCAAGGGATGATTCAATGAGTTTTTGTATCGCGATTAAAGTCGAAGACGGGCTGGTGGGTATCGCTGACACCCGAGTCACTACAGGCACGCAGGCCATCACTGCACATAAAGTGACGTCGATTCAACACGACCATCACTGCATGTTCCTGATGACATCGGGATTGCGTTCGGCGCGGGACAAGGCGCTTACATACTTCAATGAAATGTTGGAGGAGAAGGACGATAAGTTCACGAAGGTCTATGAGGCCGTCAACGCGTTTGGGGAACAGGTTCGGCGCGTGGCGGATGAAGATCGAAAGGGCTTGGAGGAAAGTGGGCTCGATTTCAATCTTCATGTTTTGATCGGTGGCCAACTGGAAGGGGACAAAGAACACAAGTTTTACATGCTTTACCCGCAAGCCAATTGGGTCGAGGTTTCGCAGGGGTCGCCGTATTACCTCATCGGCGAGTCGACGTACGGCAAGCCCATTCTCGATCGGGCGTTGACCTACGAGCGTCCGATGGATTTCGCACTCAAGGTTGGGCATTTGGCCTTTGACAGCACGCGGCGCGCTGCAACGGACGTAGATTATCCGATTGATGTTGTCCTGTATCGCAAAGACTCGTTTCATATCATTGAACACCGGTACACGTTGCAGGATCTCCAGCGCATTGGCGACTGGTGGCAGGAACATCTATCCGATCTTATCGATGAATTGCCGAGCGGATGGGTCGAACAACTCATGACCCAGCTGGTGAAACCCGTCATTGGACGGTTGCCGGATGCGTCTTGAGATTGTCCACAATAATTCGTACTTGTTTTCCAAACCGGTCTTCTTGGAGCCTCACATTGTTCGACTGAGGCCGCACACTCATGCGGGGCAGCGGCGGATTGACCATTCGATGGTTGTCGACCCCGCCCCCACTGGGCAGGCCGAATGTGTTGATATCACGGGAACGACAACGACGCTGTGGTTTGATGATCTTTTGGATCGCCTTACCATTCGCGTGCGTAGCGAAGTGGAATTGATTCGCGATAATCCATTCGCGTTTATAATTGCCGAGCCCATGGCACAGCGCGTTCCCGCCGAATATCGTCAGGCACACCAATTAGCCTTAGCGACGTTTCTTCACCGGCCCCAACCAGACCCCACGGTCGATGCATTCGCAGCGGATATTGCGGAGCAATCGGGACGCGATACGCTTACGTTTTTGTCGGCTCTGTCGGATACGATTTACCACGGTTTTGAATGCGATGTGCGGGAGCACGGCGACTCGTGGCCAGCGTCTAAGACACTCAAACTGAAGCACGGCGCGTGCCGGGATTTGGCCGTTCTGTTTATGGATGCATGCCGCGCGCAAGGACTGGCGGCGCGGTTCGCGAGTGGCTATGTTTTCGCTGAGGATGAACCGCATCGCCATTTGCACGCGTGGCCGGAAGTGTATTTGTATGACCCGTCAAACGGCCTCGCGGTTGCGAACGATCATGTGAGTGTGGCGCTCGCCGCTGTGCCGGAAGATGCAGCGCCTATCTCTGGAACGTTTCGGGGTACCGACGCCACCGCCTCTCTTGAGTACACAATCAGCGTGATTGACCAGCAGTAGGATGTGACTACGGCGGGGTAATTTCCAAGTCTCGACATATCTTGCGGACAAGATTGTCGTTTATTTCACGATGACGGGGTATGGCTGATACTTTTCGGGCGGATCGATTTATATAGACTGAGTGGTTGCCGCCTTCGCGGACAAACTCACAACCCAGCGTCTCGATGTGGCGGATGAGGTCCCGCCGTTTCACGTGGCGAGCGTGTACGGTTCGCGGATTACTTCTGCGTCGCCGAGATCTTCTTCTGCGAGTTCCCGATTGGCTTCGAGGACGAGTTCAACGGCTTCGTGAAGATTCTCGCGTGCTTCCTCTAACGTCGCGCCTTGTGTATTGGCGCCGGGCAACTCCTCGACGAACGCGATGTAACCTTCCGGTACTTTTTGATATACGGCTGTCAACGCTTGGTTCATCGTTATGCCTCCCTCCATTCAGTATAAGAAGCAATCTCAATACCCGCAACTAGCTGTTTACGAGGTTCCCCAATCCTGTTCCGCAAGCAACGTGTCTAGGCACTGTTCCGCAAGTGCTGCAATCGTGAGCGAGGGATTGACCGCGCCGCCGGATCCGGGCATGAGCGCGCCGTCGACGACATACAAGTTCTGATGTCCTTCGAGGCGGCCGGCCAGATCGCATGCCGCGCCGATCGTCGCGCCACCGACAGGGTGAATGGTGGATTCGTCTTGGAGGCCTGCAACCAAGATGGGGGAGAGGATGCCGCCATTGGCGTTGTTGAATCGATCGAGCATGGCCTGTGCGGCGGCGAGGGCTTCGGCGTTATTGCCCTCCGGCCAGGTTAGGCGGGTTTGGCACGTGTTGGCGTCGTAACTAAAACTGCCGCGCGCTTCGGAAAAACCGACGCAGAAGTGCATGAGGCAGGCACATTCGAGGGGCACGGGAAACTGTGCATTTTCTAAAGTTGCAAGCGGCATGTCGGGTGCGCTGAGCGCGCCGAACGCGAGAGGACTGCCTTGTAGAAGGCCAGTGAGATCGCCGACGAGGTCGCGTTTGTAGAATATGTTGCCGTTGGTGCCCCAGTTCTCGCCGACGGCGCTGTTGAGGCCGGGCAGTGTTCCGGTCTCGCGGGCTTGGACGAGCTTCTTGGTCGTGTGAACGGAACCCATCGCTATGAACAGGTGATTGCACATGATGTTGCGGGTGCCAATGACGCAGCCGTGTTCGTCGATCGTATTGCACGCGACGTGATAGCCACCATCACTAAGTTCGGAGATCGTTTGAACTTCCGTCTGGAGATGGACGGTGAGGAGCCCGGTCATTTCCGCGTCGCGAAGGTAGTTCGTATCGACGGACGTTTTGTAGCCGCTGTTGGTGCCGAGTGATTCGCCGACAATGCCGGAGGCGGGTGCATCGCCCCGGATCTCCGCGCGAATCACGTCCCAATCCGTGCCGTTTGTGAACCGGATGGGTTCGAGTCCGGCATTAATCGTCTGTTGTTCAAACGCGCGAGCATATTTCCAGAATGGCGTCGCGAGGATGTCGTCTGGCATCGGCGAGGCCATCATGCGGGTGCGCACGCGGGGGTAATAGTCGGTATGAAAATCTTCAAAGTCGAGTCCTGGGGGAAAGAGGCCGTTGAAGACATCTTCCTCCTGCTCGATTAGGATGCCAGCGTAGACCAGTGATCCGCCCCCATAGCCCGCACCGGCATAAACGTCGATGCCGTCCTCTTTGATGCGCTCGAGGACACCGATGTATTTCTGAATTGGAATCTTGATCGCGGGCGGAATGATGGGGATTTCTACGAAATTGTTGAGCCACGTCGTGCGTTTGTCCGGGAGCAACGTGCGGCTAAAGGGTTCGTTCGCTTTGCCAACCGTGTCCCAACGGCGGCCACGCTCGATGAGGGTCACCGCGTGGCCCGCCTCCGTCAACCTTGCCGCCGACACCGCGCCGCCAAAACCGCTACCGAGAATCGCGATGTTGGCCGACTCGTTGATCTCGCCCGCAGGCATATCGTCCGGGCATGACGCATTGAACGGACACCCCGCCATCGCCGCGGCGCTACCCGCTGCGGCCGAATACTTGAGAAAATCCCGGCGCGTCGGCTGGGGCGTGGTACGTACTGCACGCATGATTACTGCAACTCCTTCCGCAAACGAAGAAGATACGGGAGCGGAAGCGTGCAATCAAAATTTATCGAAGTCTGCTAGGCAGAATACCCATTGCGGAAACATGCCTTTTAGCACTACATGCGCATTGAGTTGGGGATATAATGATTGGCAGAGCGAGTCGGCCTTTCTTGTATTCCATCGTTTCGCACTGAGAATGTTTTCCATGTGAACTCAAGAGTCACGATACCTGAACGGAACGGTTGACGATGTTTAAGTCATATGACAATTGCATTTTTTGCTTTAGAGAGCTAGTGGATTATCCCACTGGTTTCGGTGAGCATGTTATCCCTAAGAATCTATACGGTTCCTGGCATATACATGATATTTGCCCCGTATGCCGAGAATATTTTGGTAATAATATAGACCAGCTTGGCCGCACCAATGTTGAATTGCAGAATGCGATATTCCGTCTGAATTTGCCAGATGCGGAAAAGCTTGCAGAACATCTACCTTATGTTGGCCGGGATCCCCATCAGAGGTGCGATATCAACATGCGCTATAAGAATGGTGCGTTCAAATCGAAGGCCAGAAAAGTCGACCAAGATTTCCTCGAGTGTTCGGAAGACGATCTTGAGAATTTTGGGCTGAAGTGGCTTGTAGAATGCGTTCGAGACAAAATACCGGCGGAGGTTCGCGAACGCGAGTTTGAACGCATATTGGAGCGATATGAGGCACTTCAGCCGGGAGAGACTGTTCATTCAAAAGCGTTAGGCTATTCAATGAGAAAATGCACGGTCGGGGACATCAAAGTCGACGAAGCCTCCGTGCCTCCCATCACACCACTGATCGCAAAGATTGCGGTGTGCTTCCTGTTGCAGGTTTTGAATCCTGAGCAGATTTATTTACTATCCGAAATTGACAATTTGGTGGGCCATGCGCGCTTTGGCGTTGAACTGAATCCAAATTTGATCCAGTGGTGTGCACAACGTTCTGAGAGGGAATGCCGGAAGTGTCACTTACTCCGCGTTGGCACGGAGCGGGGGGTACTGATTGTCGACATTAGCCTCTTTGGTTACCCGAATTGGCGGATTGTGCTTCGCACCGATGAATCTATATTTCTGGCAGATCATAAGGGCAATGCAGCTAAATCCACGTTTTTGGCGCTAGATTTCGAGAACCTAGAAGAACGCCGGAAATTTGTAGGGCATACTGGACGAGATGGAGAACGGTTGGAAACCTATCTGTTAAAAGCTTGACGTTCTTGATGGCAACATGATGAGATTTACAACCTACTTCGAGACCATTCGAATTCGTCCTGACCGGGCTATGATAAGGGACAATTGGATTCTACGTGTAATCGAATCACCCGAACGTGAGCAAGTCCAAGTTGATGGTAGAATACGGTTGTGGGCAAGGATAGATGAAATGGAAGGCAGATACCTCAGGGTGATTCTATTGGCTGATCGTGAAACAGTCCACAACGCATTTTTTGATCGAGGATATA
The DNA here is from genome assembly GCA_029262095.1 of Candidatus Hydrogenedentota bacterium. GTDB lineage: Bacteria > Hydrogenedentota > Hydrogenedentia > Hydrogenedentales > SLHB01 > JAJDAB01. Next base: position 3,033 of record JAJDAB010000151.1, on the reverse strand, counting down.
GGCGATGAAGGTTCAGTACTTTGAAGACACCGACACGTTGTACATCGAGTTTCGGGATCACGATATATCGGAATCCCGAGAAATCGATGAGAATACGATCCTGGACTACGACGCTCATGGCAATGTGTGTGCCATTACGTTTGAGCACGCTAATGATCGCACAGATGTGCATCAATTGACGGTTGAAGGAATCGCGGTATAGGGCCTTTCGTACCGTTTCGATGTCTGAGAGAAGGTCTCACTTCTCTCAGCGAGTACAGGGCTTCTAATCCTCATCATCCGCATATTCCGCGCCGTTTACTAAGGCGTATCGAAGGATGAGGTCGCCGAGGGCTAGGGGGTCGATGTAGCGTGCAAATAGGGATTCGCCGAAGAAAAACGCCCGCGCGGTTGCGCGGGCGTTGCTTTGGGGGATGACTTTTTCTAGTTCGTGGTTGGGATTAGTTATCTTCTATGAGGGTTCCGGCTACCCAGTCGTCGGTTTTGAATGCGGTGCGGTTGTTTCCGCCGCTGACGGTGGAGGAGGCGCTGTTGGCGTTGTTCAACTGGCCGCCGGTGATGGTGGAACTGATACCGCTGGCAGTGTTGTTGGCGCCGCCGCTGATGCTGGAGCTGAGGCCTTTGGCCACGTTGCCGATGCCGCCGCTTACGCTGGCACCGAATGCGTTTGCGGAGTTGGTGTTGCCGCCGCTGACGGTGGAGGAGCCTTCGCTGGCGGTGTTGTTGGCACCGCCTGTGACGCTGGAGTTGATGCCGGTCGCTTTGTTTTTGAAGCCGCCGCTTACGCTGGAATCGGTGCCGCTTACGGTGTTTTCTTGGCCGCCGGTGATGCTGGAGTTGGTGCCGAAGGCCATGTTGAGTTCGCCGCCGGTGATGCTGGATTGTGCGCCGATGGCTTGATTTTCCCGGCCGCCGCTGACGCTGGAGTAGATGCCGTTGGCGGTATTGAAAAAGCCCCCGCTAACGGTGGCTACGGAACTGCTCGCTTTGTTGCCTTCGCCACCGGTGACGCTGGAAACGTTGCCGCTGGCTTCGTTAGAGAAGCCGCCGGTGATGCTGACTGCGTACCCTGTGATGGCGTTGTGTTCACCGGCGACGAGTCCTGCGACGTTTGGGTATTCGTGTGCTCTTCCGATTACTACGTTGTGGGATCCTGTGCGTCCGTGAACGATTTTGTCGGGTTGTTCGTTGTACCCAACGATTAGGTTTCCGAGGCCTTGGGGTTTGCCGTTGTCGCTGGTGTCGCCGCTGCCGCTACGGATATGGACGTTGCAGCCCTCGATGATGAGGTTGGGTCCGGTGACGCCGTTGATGCCGGTTTGATCCACGCGAATGTATTCGAGCTTTGCCTGGATGGCTGCAAGTTGATCATCAACGGACGACTGGTCCGCCAGCGCCTCAGCTAATTCATTCTGTGTCTTCGCTAGGTTCGCTTGTGTCGTGGCGAGCGCTGCTTCGAGCGCGGCAACTCGGCTTGTCATATCGCCGCTTTGTGCCTGGCTCGGTGTCGGGCAACCGAAAATGGGGATCATCGCGGTGGTAAAGAGGACCGCTACGAGCAGTGTGAAACTTCTTGAGAGGTGCGTCATTTTATTACTCCGTGGAACAGTCTGGTTTGCTCCGACCAATTCGGGCGCACCGTAAGAATTCTGTTTCGTTTTTTCAGTATCGTTCTGCGTCCTCGCGGCTTGCCGCGAGAACGAGTTTTTGCATTAGGATTAGAGGTCGTACTCGCGGTTGCCGACTATGGCGTACACGAGTTTGAGGTCGTTGACGCGAACGGGTCCGATGCCGCTCACGAAGATTCTGCGGGCCAAGAGGCCGGCTGGCTCACCACCGATATGGCAGACGCCGTCCGCCAAAGTCGCGATGGCCTGCAGTTCGGGGTCGGCCGCGGGGTCATGAGGTTGGCCACAGTCCACGTAAGTCTCTAGGTCGCCCAATGGACCTGCGGTCGCGTATTGGCGTTCGGTGTAGTTTTGGAATTCCGGCCCGCCGGAGACAATTCGCGGCGCGATTATCTGTACAAGGATGTCGGTCGGAATCGGATCGGGCGGGTTCTCCAGCATCTCAATCATCGCGGCTTTGTGTTCGGTGAATACGAGAACGTCTTCGCGCAGAACGTAGTAGTAGGTGAGATCGAAGAACTCGGTCCCAGCGGCGTCATAACTCTTGTGTGAGATGCCCCATGCCGAAACCTTCTCGTTCGAATAGTCTTTCAGGACTTCGTAGGTGTATTGATATCCGTCCGAAAAACCGTCCGTGTTCACAAACTGCCAGAAGTTTCCGACTTCGAACGGCCAGTAGTCTTCGATTTTGTGGAGCTCAAATTGGGGTTCGACTTGTTGAGCGCTGTCTTCTTCCGGTGGGCATGCAGTCAACGTGCATAGCGCCATCGCTATCGCGATAAACTTGGTGGCGTGTTTCGTCTTCTTGTCCATCCGCTTCGCTTCCTCGCTTAGTTTGTTGTCGCGGCTCTCGTGGCCGCGCTCTGATATTCCGTAAGCGCACGGCGCGTGCCGAAATCGAACGAAAAGCGCTAAGTAGTTGTAGACGCTCGAGTAAGGGCTCGAAAGGGCCCAATTGGTTTTGCAAGTGAAGAAACGCGGAGGGGAAGAAGTCCAGATTCGGGACTCTGGAAGCCTTGTAAATGGAATGGGTTGCAGGAAAACGGGGAGGTTGGACTCAGAATTCACATTTTTGTGAAGGCATACAATATATGGTATGTGGAGCAGGCTGAAGCGCTATATAAAGTGCTTCGTGTATAATTGAATACGCCAGTGTGATTGTATTGATGGTCCGGCGTTGGGTTCATTTGTAGTGAGGCTAACGCCTGGCACAAATGAAGGAGCGAAGAGATGCGAGAGGCCTTTGCTCGGCGTGTGGCGACATTCTTGGTGTTGTTGGTCTTGGCTGTTGTGCTTTCGGACCAGAGCGGGCCGTTTCGAGTGACGCTGGCGTCAGCGTTTGAGTCGGGTTTTGCGGTTGACGCGTTCGCGGACGTATCGCCCAAGCGCGTGCTCACGACACCGG